>VGAV01000104.1 GCA_016870695.1 Actinomycetota bacterium
GTGCGCGAGGCGCTGCGGATGCGCCCCGACCGGCTCGTCGTCGGCGAGTGCCGCGGCCCCGAGATCCGCGACCTGCTGATGGCGCTGAACACCGGGCACGACGGCGGTGCGGGGACGCTGCACGCCAGCGGTTTGGGGGAGGTGCCGGCGCGGCTCGAGGCGCTGGGAGCCCTGGCCGGAATGGATGCCACCACCACCGCGCGTCAGGTGGCGAGCGCGATCACCTGGGTCATCCACGTCGAACGCGGACCGCGCGGACGCCGGATCGCAGGTGTCGGACGCCCCGTCGTCCGGGACGGGCGGCTGGAGATCGCGGGGGAGTCGTGGTGAGCTCGCGCCGGCACGACCGGATCGACGCCGCCGTCCTGGAGACGACGTTGCGGCTGGCGGTCGTGCTGTCGGCCGGGGTGACCCCGGTCCGGGCCTGGGCGCTCGTCGCCGAACGGTCCGACCTCTCCGGCGAGGTCGCGCCGGTCCTCCGCGGGGCCGCCGACGCGCTCCACGCCGGCGAGGACGCGTCCGCGGTCCTCCGTCGCGGGGGAGAGGAGTGGCACGCCCTTGCGGCGGTGTGGCAGGTGGCGGCGACCGTCGGTGCGCCGCTGGCGGAGACGCTGCGCGACACCGTCGGGGCGCTGCGGGATGCCGCCGAGGTGCGCGACGACGTCCAGGTCGCGCTCGCCGAGCCGCGGTCGACGGCGCGTCTCCTCGGCTGGCTCCCCGTCCTCGGGGTCCCGCTGGGAGGCGCGCTCGGCGTCGACGTGTGGGGTGTGCTCACCGGCGGGACAGCCGGCACCGTCTGCCTGGTCGGAGGCGTCGGCCTCGTCGTCGGGTCGCGTCTCTGGGCGCGGACGCTCGAGCGCCGCGCCCGCCCCGGGACCGAGGTGCCGGGACTGCGTGCGGAGCTGTTCGTCGTCGCCCTGGCCGGCGGGGTGTCGGTGGATGCCGCGCGCGCGCTCGTCGAGCGGGCTCTCCCGTCCCGGCACGCTGTCCGGTCGTCGCGGAGACGACGGGAGGAGCCCGGCGGGGCGGGGGATGCCGAGCGGGACCGGCGAGAGGTCGACGAGGCGCTCGCGCTGTCGGAAAGCGCCGGCGCGCCCGCCCGCGAGCTGCTGCGCGGCACCGCCTGGCTGCAGCGTCAGCGCGCCCGGTCGGCGGGGCGGACCGCAGCGGCGGAGCTCGCGACGCGGCTCCTCGTCCCGCTCGGTGTGTGCACCCTGCCGGCGTTCCTCCTGCTGGCGGTCGTGCCCATGATCCTCGCCGTCGTCCGATCGGAGGTACTCCCCTTCTGATCCCCCGCCGCATCCGTCGTCGAACGCCCATCCCCGTCCACCGCGAGAACCGCACATCCCTGAAAGAAGAAGAGGAGACCTCATGTCCGTCCGCCGCCTCGTCCCCGTCCGTCGTGCCGCAGCTTCTCGGCCCCCGGCCGCCTTGCCCGAGTCCGCCCTGCCGCCGCTCACGGCGTCCCACGCCCGAGCGACTTTCCTCGACGAACGCGGGGCCGCCACCGCCGAGTACGCGATCGCGACCATGGCGGCCGTCGCCTTCGCCGGTCTGCTCGTCCTCATCATGCGGTCCGACGAGGTGCGCGGCATCCTCACCGACCTCGTCCGCCGCGCGCTGACGGTCCAGTGAGGCGCCGCAGCCGTCCAGGGGTGCCTCGCCGCCGCCGCCCCGGGGCGCTGCCGGAGCACGGAATGCTCGACGAGCGCGGAGCGGCGGCCGCCGAGTTCGCGGTCGCCGTGCCCGCCGTGCTCGTCGTCCTCGCCCTGGGGATCGGTGTGCTGAGCGCCGGGGCGACCGCGGTCCGACTGCAGCACGCGACCGCGGATGCCGCCCGACTCCTCGGACGCGGCGACGACGCGTCCCATGCGATCGACGTGGTGGCGCGCGCCGGTGCCGCGGCTCAGATCGCCCGCACCGACGGCATGGTGTGCGTGTCGGCCGCGGTGGCGGTCCCGTTCGGGCTGCCTGATCTCACGGCGCGGTCGTGCGCCCTGGACGGTGGGCGATGAGGACCCGCGACCGACGCGGCTCCCAGCCGGTCCGCCCGTTCGTCGGCTGCCTTCGTCGACGGCGGTGCGCCGGGCCGGACCCGCGGCACGGGGACCGCTGATGGCGGGCACCGCGGCGACGGTCGGCGTCACGGCCGCCCTGGCGGTCCTCGCCGTCGGAACGTGCGCCGTGGCCGGTGCGGCGCTCCACGCGCAGCGGCTCGCCGGGACCGCGGACGCGGCCGCGCTCGCCGCCGCCGACACGGTCAGCGGTGCCGTCCCCGGCGACCCCTGCACGGCGGCGGAGCGGGTCGCCGCGGCCGGCGGCGCGCGGCTCGATGCGTGCGAGCTCGACGGGCTGGTCGCGACTGTGACGGTCGGATCGGCGTACGGTGGGATTCCGCTCGATGCGCGCGCTCGGGCCGGCCCGCCCCGCCGGTGACCCCCGCGACCCGGATTCCGGACAGGAATGCGTGTGTATGGTGTGCATCGAAGAAAGGACCCCAGTGGCAAACGGCAAGAAGCTCGTCATCGTCGAGTCCCCGACGAAGATGAAGTCGATCCAGGGATACCTCGGAGACGATTACGAGGTGCTCAGCTCGGTCGGGCACATCCGCGATCTCGCGTCCAAGAAGGAGATCCCGGCCGACAAGAAGGACGCCTACGGCAAGTACTCCATCGACGTCGAGAACGACTTCGATCCCTACTACGTCGTCAACGACCGCAAGACGAAGACGGTCGCCGAGCTCAAGCGCGCCCTGAAGTCCGCCGACGAGGTCCTGCTCGCCACTGATGGCGACCGCGAGGGCGAGGCCATCGCGTGGCACCTGCTCGAGGTGCTGAAGCCCAAGGTTCCCGTGCGCCGCATGGTGTTCCACGAGATCACCAAGGACGCCATCCGCGACGCCGCCGAGCACACCCGCGACCTCGACGAGTCCCTCGTCGACGCGCAGGAGACCCGGCGCGTCCTCGACCGCCTGTACGGCTGGGACGTCTCCCCTGTCCTGTGGCGCAAGGTCGGCTCCGGCCGCGAGGGCACCGCCCTCAGCGCCGGCCGCGTGCAGTCCGCCGCCACCCGCATGGTGGTCGAGCGCGAGCGCGAGCGCATGGCGTTCGTCTCCGCGTCCTACTGGGACGTCGAGGCCGTGGCATCCAAGGACGGGTCCTCCTTCACCACCCGTCTCGCCCGTCTCGACGGGGCCCCCATCGCCCGCGGCGGCGACTACGACGACAACGGAAAGCTGAAGAAGGCGGTCGTCGTCCTCGACGAGGCGCAGGCCCGCGAGCTGGCCCAGCAGATCGTCGACGCCGCGCGCGCCAGCGTCGCCAAGGTCGAGGCCAAGCCCGGCACGCGCAGCCCCCGGGCGCCGTTCACGACCTCGACGATGCAGCAGGAGGCCGGCCGCAAGCTCTCGATGAGCGCCAAGCACGCCATGGGCGTCGCGCAGCGTCTGTATGAGAAGGGCTACATCACTTATATGCGTACGGACTCGGTCGCCCTGTCGGGCCAGGCCGTGCGCGCCGCCCGTGAGCAGGCCGTCGCCCTCTACGGCGACAAGGCCGTGCCCGCCAACCCGCGCGTCTACAAGGGCAAGTCCAAGAACGCGCAGGAGGCGCACGAGGCGATCCGCCCCTCCGGCGAGACCTTCCGAACGCCCGCGTCGGTCGCGTCCTCGCTCGACCGCGACGAGCAGAAGCTGTACGACCTCATCTGGAAGCGCACCGTCGCCAGCCAGATGGCGGATGCCAAGTACGAGACGACCACCGTCACCCTCACGGTCCCGGCGGGTGAGCGGGTCGCCGAGTTCACGGCATCCGGCACCGTCTACACCTTCAAGGGCTTCCTCGAGGCGTACGAGGAGGGCAACGACGAGAAGCGCAACGGTCGCGACGACGATGCGGACCAGTCGCTGCCCGCGCTCGCCGCCGGTGACGAGCTGGCCGTCGGGGACGTCGAGCCCAAGGGCCACAGCACCTCGCCGAAGCCCCGCTACACCGAGGCGAGCCTCGTCAAGGCGCTCGAGGAGAAGGGGATCGGCCGGCCCTCGACGTTCGCGAGCATCATCGACGTCATCCTTGACCGCGGCTACGTCACCAAGCGCGGCCAGGCCCTCGTTCCCAGCTGGCTCGCGTTCAGCGTCGTGCGTCTGCTTGAGGAGCACTTCGCCGACCTGGTCGACTACGACTTCACCGCGGCGCTCGAGGACGACCTCGACGCCATCGCGCGCGGAGAGCAGCGTCGCACGGAGTGGCTCAAGTCCTTCTACTTCGGCTCGGAGCAGCAGGTCGGGCTCCGGCACATCGTCGACAACCTCGGCGAGATCGACGCCCGCGAGCTGAACTCCACCCGCATCACGGACACCGCGACCCTCCGCTTCGGCAAGTACGGCCCGTACCTCGAGATCACCGAGCCCGGCGCCGACCCCGAGGCCAAGCCCCGCATCGTCAACATCCCGGAGGACCTCGCACCCGACGAGCTCACCCCCGAGAAGGCGCAGGAGCTCATCGAGGCACCCGTGGCCGGCGACCGCGTGCTCGGCGAGAACCCCGAGAACGGCAAGCTCGTCGTCGTCAAGGACGGCCGGTTCGGTCCCTACGTGCAGGAGGTCGATGCCGAGGACCCCGAGAACGTCGACGAGGCCACCGGAGAGGTCGTCGAGACGCCGAAGAAGCGGACCGCCAAGAAGGAGGCGGCCCCCAAGCCGCGCACCGCGTCGCTCTTCCGCTCGATGTCGGTCGACACGATCGAGCTCGACACGGCTCTGCAGCTGCTCTCGCTCCCGCGGGTCGTCGGCGCCGACCCCGAGACCGGAGCCGAGATCACCGCGCAGAACGGCCGCTTCGGCCCCTACCTCAAGAAGGGCACCGACTCGCGGTCGCTCGACGCGGAGCAGCAGATCTTCGACATCACGCTCGAGGAGGCGCTGGCCAAGTACGCCGAGCCCAAGTACGGCGCGCGCCGCGCATCGAGCGCCCTCAAGGAGTTCGACGCCGACCCCGTGAGCGGCAAGCCGCTGAAGCTCAAGGACGGTCGCTTCGGTCCGTACGTCACCGACGGTGAGACCAACGCCACGGTCCCGCGCGGCGAGAACGCGATGGAGATCACCTTCGAGCGCGCCGTCGAGCTCATCGCCGACAAGCGCGCCAAGGGACCCGCGCCGAAGAAGACCACCGCCCGCAAGACGACGACCACGCGCAAGGCGCCGGCGAAGAAGTCGTGACCGGCGAGCCGACCCGGCCTCCGCGCGCCCCCGGCGGTGCGGCGGCCGGGGGTCCGGGCCTGTTCGTCACCTTCGAGGGCGGCGACGGTGCGGGGAAGACCACCCAGGCCGCTCGGCTCGAGCAGTGGCTGCGGGAACAGGGCCGCGAGGTCGTCCGCACCCGCGAACCCGGCGGCACCGAGGTCGGCGTGCTCGTGCGCGACATCGTGCTCCACCACCGCGGGCACGTCGCCCCGCGCGCGGAGGCGCTGCTCTACGCCGCAGACCGCGCGCACCACGTCGAGACGGTCGTCCGTCCCGCCATCGCCCGCGGCGACGTCGTCATCCAGGACCGCTACCTCGACTCCTCCGTCGCGTACCAGGGCGCCGGGCGCGTGCTCGACGCCGACGACGTCCGCTCCCTCTCGCTCTGGGCCACGGGCGGGCTCCTTCCCGACGTCACCGTGCTCCTGGATCTCGACCCCGCCGTCGCCCGCGCCCGCCTCGACGCCGACGACAAGCCGTTCGACCGGCTCGAGGCCGAGAAGGCGGAGTTCCACGAGCGCGTCCGCGCGGGCTTCCTCGCGCTGGCCGCGTCCGAGCCGGATCGGTTCCTCGTCCTGGATGCCGCCCTCCCGGCGGACCAGCTCGCCGGACGCATCCGCGAGGTCGTGGCATCCCGCCTCGCGTGACCCCTGCCGGACCGTCCGTGCGCCCCGACGCGGTCCCGGACGTCCCGCCTCGTACGACCCTCGCCGGACGTCCCTCGCCCCCCGGCGCGGTGACGCACGTCGCACGTGACCCGGCCGGTCGACCGGCGGCCGTTCACTCAGCGGATCGCCAGCGGCCGTGTCGTCGCCCCCGCTTAGGCTGGACCGCATGACGTCCGCGCTCGCCTCGCCTCCCGGCGCCGCCCTCCGCCCGGACCCGGCGCCGTTCCCGTGGGACGCGGTGTGGGGGCAGGACGAGGCCGTCGCCACCCTCCGCGGAGCGGCTGCCGCCCCGTCGGCCCTCGCGCACGCGTGGCTCATCACCGGTCCTCCGGGATCGGGCCGGTCGACGCTGGCCCACGCCTTCGCCGCGGCCCTCATCGCCGACCCGCACGACGAGCACGCGCAGCGGCAGGTCCTCTCGGGGACGCACCCCGACCTGACGGCGCTGCGCACCGAGCAGGTCGTCATCCGCATCGACGAGGCCCGCAAGCTCGTCGAACGCGCCTACTTCGCGCCGTCGCTGGGGCGCTACCGCGTGATCGTCGTCGAAGACGCCGACCGCATGACCGAGCGCACGTCGAACGTGCTCCTCAAGGCCCTCGAGGAGCCGCCCGAGCACACGGTCTGGGTGCTCTGCGCCCCGAGCGACGCGGACCTCCTGCCGACCATCCGCTCGCGCGTCCGCATGCTCCGACTGCGCGAGCCGTCCGTCGACGACGTCGCCGCCCTCATCGTCGAGCGGACGGGAGTCGCGCCGGAGGTCGCCGAGGAGTCGGCCCGCCACGCGCAGCGCCACATCGGCATGGCGCAGCGCCTGGCCACCGACGACGGCGCGCGCGCCCGCCGGGCCGAGACCCTGGCCGCCGTGCTCGGCGTCCGCGGGGTCGGCGACGCGGTCGACGTCGCCGGCCGCATCGTCAAGCTCGCCACCGACGACGCCAAGGCGCTGACCGCGACGCGCGACGAGGAGGAGAGGCGCGCCCTGCTGCGCATGCTCGGGGTCGCCGAGGGAGCAGCCGTGCCGCCGTCGTTCCGCGGGCAGGTCAACGCCCTCGAGGACGATCAGAAGCGCCGTGCCACCCGCAGCCTCCGCGACGGCATCGACCGCGTCCTCACCGACCTGCAGTCGCTGTTCCGCGACATCGTCATGCTCCAGTACGGGCGCGACGAGGGCCTCATCAACAGCGAGCGCCTCGACGAGCTCCGTGCCCTGGCCGCGGAGTGGACCCCGGCCCGCACCCTCGGCGTGCTCGACCGCATCGCCGACACGCGGCGGGCGCTGGAGCAGAACGCCGCCCCGCTGCTCGCGCTCGAGAGCCTGCTGATCACCGTCGCGAACGGATCCGCGCCGTGAGCGTCCGTCGGCGCCTGGCGGCCGTGATCGCCGGGGTGGTCGCGATGGGCATGGCCCTGTCCGGCTGCCTGTACGCCCAAATTCCGCCCCTCGCGCCCGACACCGGCGCGTCCGCCACTCCCGTCACGGACGGGATCGATCCGGCTCTGCTGCCGTACTACGGCCAGACGCTGGCGTGGGAGGACTGCGGCGGCACCGGGTTCGACTGCACGCGGGTGACCGCGCCGCGCGACTGGGCCGACCCGTCGGCCGGCGACCTCGAGCTCGCCCTCGTCCGGCACCGTGCCACCTCCGGGCAGCCGCTCGGCTCGCTCCTGACCAACCCCGGCGGTCCCGGCGGCAGCGGCAAGTCCTTCGTCCTCAACTCGCTGTCGTTCGTCGCCGGCGAGGACCTCGTCGAGAACTACGACGTCATCGGCTTCGACCCGCGCGGAGTGGGGGAGTCCACCCGGGTCACCTGCTACGACCCGGCCGGGCTCGAC
>VGAV01000105.1 GCA_016870695.1 Actinomycetota bacterium
CCGCCGAGCGCCGAGAACCGCTGCTGTTCGTCGGCGACGACTTCACCCGCACGGATCTGACTCCGGCCCTGCCCACCTCGTGAGACGAGAAGGTCCCGGATGCCACGGCGAGCGGCATCCGGGACCTTCTCGGTCTCACGATGAGGATCAGGCCACGGTGAAGACGACCTCGACCTCGACGGGGCTGTCCAGCGGCAGAACCGGGACGCCGACCGCCGAGCGCGCGTGCGCCCCCGCCTCGCCGAAGACCTGGCCGAGGAACTCGCTCGCGCCGTTGATGACGCCGGGCTGCCCGGTGAACTCGGGGACGGATGCCACGAAGCCGGTCAGCTTGAGCACGCCGGTGATGTTGTCGACTCCGCCGACGAGCGCGGCGGCCGCGGCGAGCGCATTCAGGGCGCACTGGCGGGCGTAGTCCTTCGCGTCGGCGGGGGCGACGAGGCCCTCGGTCTCGCCGACCTTGCCGGTCGCGGGGAGCGCGCCCTGCACCATCGGGAGCTGCCCGGAGGTGTAGACGAGGTCGCCGTGGCGCTTCGCGGGGATGTAGGAGGCGACGGGCGGCACGACCGCGGGGACGTCGACGCCGAGATCGGCGAGACGCTCCGAGACGGTCACTGCTGGCCCTCGAACTGACGGGCCGCGGTCTCGGCCGCGCCGAGTCCGGCGTTGGCGGCGCCGCCGCCGGTCGGGCGCTTGAAGTAGGCCACGAGACCGCCCTCGGGGCCGGTGACGACCTGCACCAGCTCCCAGCCCTGCTTGCCCCAGTTGTTGAGGATCGCGGCGGTGTTGTGGATCAGCAGCGGCGTGGTGAGGTACTCCCACGTGGTCATACGAGGCTCCCGGCGGGTCAGCTCGACGAGCGAGCGCGATGGTGGACGCGTACGCGCGCGAGCGCACGCCTTCGAGGCATCGCCCAGCAACGTCGCTTAGCATCAAGCCTATGCCTGAGAACAAACGAACGGCCAACGGTGTGCTCGGCGGCATCGTCGGCCTCGTCGGCCTGAGCGCGGCGGCCGGCGTCCTCGTGACCGCGGCGGTCACCCCGGCCATCGCCGTGTCCGGTGCTGCGGCGAACAGCGCCATCTCGATCTTCGACAGCATGCCCGACTACCTCGAGATCGACGAGCTCATGCTCCCGACGACCCTCTGGGCCGGCGACCAGGTACTCGCGCAGTTCTTCGACCAGAACCGCTCCCCCGTCACCTTCGACCAGGTCGCGCCCGTCATGTACGACGCCGTCCTGTCGTCCGAGGACCCCCGGTACTACCAGCACGGCGGCATCGACCTCATCGGAACGACCCGAGCGCTGCTGAATAACGCGGCCAACGGGCAGACGCAGGGCGGCTCGTCCATCAGCCAGCAGTACGTCAAGAACGTGCTGGTGCAGCGGTGCGAGCGCAACGCGCGCGCCACCGAGGCCACGGACACGCAGCCCGCGCAGACCCGCGACGAGGTCCTGCGCGCGTGCGCCACGGAAGCGATCCAGGCCGAAGGCGTGGAGGGCTACCAGCGGAAGCTGCAGGAGATGCGCTACGCCATCAGCCTCGAGAAGCGCTACACCAAGGACGAGATCCTCCTCGGGTACCTCAACATCGCCAACTTCGGCGGCACCACCTACGGCATCGACGCCGCAGCCAAGTACTACTTCAGCGTGCCCGCCTCGCAGCTCAGCGTGAGCCAGTCGGCCATGCTCGCCGGCATGGTGCAGAACCCGAACCGTTTCCGTATCGACCTGCCGAACGGCTCGATCTTCAGCGCCGACGGCACGATTGGCTACAACAAGGCCCCCGACGGCTCGATCGACGACGTCGACCGCGGCTCCATCCAGGGCCTGTACACGCTGCTCGACAACGGCGAGATCACCCAGGAGCAGCTGCTCACCGCCGCCGACGGCTACAGCGCCACCAAGGGGCGTCAGCTCTACGTGCTCAGCCAGATGGAGGAGACCGGCAAGATCACGCACGAGGAGTACGTGGCCGCCGCGATCGAGCCCATCACTCCGCAGATCACGCAGCCCTCCCAGGGCTGCGCCAGCTCGGCCGCCCCGTACTACTGCCAGTACGTCGTGGCGACGATCCTCGACGACCCCGCCTTCGGCGAGACCGAGGAGGACCGCGTCCGCGCGCTGCGCCAGGACGGTCTGAACATCTACACGACTCTCGACCTGCGCATGCAGGACGTGGCGCAGACGGAGATGAACGAGCGTGCGCCGCAGTCGATGGAGAACATGAAGTTCGGCTCGACGGCCGTGAACATCGAGGCGAAGACCGGGCGCGTCCTCTCGATCGCGCAGAACACGAAGTTCACGCAGGACGGCGAGCTCGCTGCGAACGACCCGTCCTACAGTTCGATCGTGTTCGCGGGCGACCTGGACAAGGGCGGCTCGATCGGCTTCAGCGCCGGATCGACGTTCAAGCTCTTCACGCTCGTCGACTGGCTCGAGACGGGCCACTCGTTGAACGAGACGCTGAACGGACGCGTCGGGCCGGCGCCGAACATGACCAACTCCTGCACGGGCAACTGGGTCAATGCCAGCAAGACCCGGATCAACAACTTCGCCCGTGACCCCGGATACGTGGGCACGCCCATGATGTTCACGCGCGACTCGCTGAACACCGGCTACCTCGCGATGGCGGCGGAACTGGACATGTGCGACATCGCCAAGGTGGCCAAGAAGCTCGGCGTGACCAACGGTCGCGGTCAGGACATCACGATGGCCGTCGCGAACAACGTCATCGGCAGCGACAACGTCTCCCCCATCGCGATGGCGGGCGCCTACGCCGCCGTCGCCAACGGCGGGACGTACTGCCAGCCGAAGGTCATCGACCGCGTCACCGACAACAAGGGCGGCGAGCGCGCCGCGCCGGAGCGCACCTGCTCGGCCGCGATGAGCCCCGAGGTCGCCGCGACCGCGGCCTTCGCACTGCAGGGCGTCATGAGCCGCGGCGGTACCGGTCAGAGCGCGAACCCCGGCGACGGCACCGAGGTCATCGGCAAGACGGGAACCCACGAAGGCTGGCAGACCTGGATGATCGAGTCGTCGACCAACGTCACCACCGCAGTGTGGGTCGGCAACATCGAGGGCGAGGTTGACCTGTTCAGCCGCTACTTCCAGGGTGGCCGCCTCGCCGACGTCCGATACGGCCTGGCACGCAGCATCCAGCAGACGGCGGACGAGCTGTACGGCGGCGACGACTTCCCCGGTCCCTCCGCAAACCTCATCCGGACGATCCAGCGCGATCTGCCGAACGTGGTCGGCCAGTCGCTCGACAGCGCCCGCTCGACGCTCGAGCGCGCCGGGTTCCGCGTCTCGATCGGCGAGCCGATCGACTCCACCAGCGGCCCGGACACGGTCGCCGCGCAGAGCCCCGGCGGGTCGACCGCCGCAGCCGGATCGACCATCACGCTCAGCCCCGGCAACGGGGAGGGTGCGACGGTTCCGAGCGTGGCCGGGCAGAGCCTGCCCGAGGCCACGGCGACCCTCCAGGGCGCCGGGTTCACGAGCCTCAGTCTCGGCAACTGCGTCACGCAGCCGGACGCGCCGGACCAGGGCCAGGCCACGGGGACCAACCCCGGCCCCGGAACCAGCACCAACCGCAACACGCCGATCGCCATCGACGTGATCGCGAAGAACTGCGGATGACGGGCCCCGTCCTGAAGGCCGCCCTCGCACCCCTCGGGGTCGCGGGGGCGGCCGCCGTCGGGGCCACGGTGTGGGGCGTCGGCATCGAGCGCTACCTGTTCACCGTCCGATACCACGCCCTCCGGGTGCTCCCCAAGGGCGCCGAGCCCCTGCGCGTCCTGCACGTCTCCGACGCGCACATGGCCCCCTGGCAGCACCGCAAGCAGGAGTGGATGGCGCAGCTCGCGGAGCTCGAGCCCGATCTCGTCGTGAACACCGGCGACAATCTCGGACACCGCGACGGACTGACGGGGATCCGGACGGCGTTCGCGCCGCTCCGCGGCATCCCGGGTCTGTTCGTCCACGGATCGAACGACTACCAGGAGCCGTCGCCGCGGAACCCCCTGCGCTACTTCCTCGGCCCCTCCGGCACGCAGCCGAAGCACAAGCATCTCGACGTCGGTGCGCTCGATCGCTTCCTGGGCGACGACCTCGGCTGGCACCTCCTCGACGACACCGCCGTGTCGTTCGAGGTCAAGGGCACCCGCATCACCGCGATGGGCGTCAACGACGCGCATCGGAAGTGGGACCACCCGGAGCTCCTCCCCCCGATCCTGGACACCCTGGATGCCGCCGACCTGACGCTCGGGGTGATGCACGCGCCGTACCGTCGCACGCTGGACGAGTTCGTCGACCTGGGCGCCGACGTGCTGTTCGGCGGACACACGCACGGCGGGCAGGTCCGCGTGCCGTTCTCGCGGAAGGCCCTCGTGGCCAACTGCGACATCCCGCTCGACCAGGCCCGCGGGCTCAGCGAGTGGACCCACGGAGGTCGCACCGTCCCGCTGAACGTGAGCGCCGGACTCGGTCATTCGATCTATGCGCCGGTGCGCTTCGGATGCCGGCCGGAGGTGTCGCTCGTCACGCTGCTGCCGCGCTGACGTCTTCTCCCCAGCCACCGAAAGGGGCCGATCCTTCACGGATCGGCCCCTTTCGCCGTCGCGGCGACCGTCAGGACCGACACGATCGAGGCTCCTCGACGAAAGGACTCTCGACATGCACCATCCCCCACCCGCTCACAGGCCCCGACGCCGGCTGCTCGCGCTGGCGCTCGCCGGTGCGGCGATCGTCGGCGTCGCCCTCGCCGCCCCGACCGCGCACGGCGCCGACCGCGGCTCGGGATTCGGCACCTGGGCCCCGCTGTCCTCGCAGGGCTGGCACGGCTCGATGATCGCCGGCGACTCCCATACGTACTGCGTCAATCCCGGAGAACCCGTCCCGACCGGGACCAGCACCGACATGGGCATCAGCACCGACGCCAACGGCATGAGTCCGCAGCAGCTGGTCTCCATCAACCACCTCGTGTCCACGTACGGGCAGACCGATGACGCCGTGCAGGCGGCCGCGGTCGGCTGGGCGGTGAAGGCCATCGCCGACCTCGACACGACGCTGCACTCGTGGGGATACACGGGCGACTCGTTCCCCGAGGCGATCGACTGGATCATGCGTCGAGTCGCCCCGGACGCCAACCCCGCCATCCAGGAGCTCGCGCAGAAGTATCTCACCGAAGCGGCCGCCATCACCCCGCCCCGCACCGACGGCTCGCTGGAGCTCACCACCGACGGCGACGACCCCACCCGCGGTACCGTCACCGCCGACGTCGACCCGCACGCCACCGGCGAGCTCCATCTGGAGAACGCCGTCTTCAGCGACACGGGGAGCCCCCACCGCGGCGGCGTGCACGACGGCGAGGTGTTCGCCATCACGGCGGCGCATCCCGACGGCGACGTCCGCCCCTACACGGTCCGCGCTCGCGGCACATTCGCCTCGCGCTCCGCCGCGGTCCGGCTGTTCACGACCACCGGTCAGCAGGAGACGGCCGGGCCCGGCGGGATGACGGTCTTCGAGGTGACCGGCGAGGACGCGGCGCCGCGCCCGGTGCGGTTCGCTCCGCACATCACCACCCGGGCGCACATGGACGACGACGGGAGGTTCGTGGATGCCGTCACCTTCAGCACCGAGGACGGCGTCTGGCCCCAGCGGGCGGACGGCACACCCGTTCCGATCCGGGCGACGGCCGACCTCTACCGGACGTCGGCGTTCCCCGCGGAGTCCGACGTCATCCCCGACGGCCTGTCGCCCGTCTCCTCGCTGCAGGTCGTGAGCGACCCGTCCACGGGCGTCGGCACGGTGTCCGTGTCGACGGAGGAGGCCGTCCCCGGACCCGGGGTCTACATCGCGGTCTGGCGCATCGAGCGGGCCGCTCAGGATGCCGAGGTCGCAGCCCACCTGCCGACGGACTACGTCTGGCGCGAGCGCTTCGCCGAACCGGCGCAGACGTCCCAGTGGGCACCGGCGCCGCCGCCCTCCCCCACGCCGACACCGACGCCCGTGCCGACGCCACCAGTCGTCGAGGAGACGGCACCGCCCGCCCCCGCCCCTGCACCGGCGACGCTCGCCACCACGGGGACCGACGGCGCGGCCCTGGCGGGACTCTCCGCCGGCGGCGCGGCGCTCGCCCTCGTCGGCGGCGTCATCGCCGCGGTCGTGCACCGCCGGCGCACCCGCGTCTGACGACCTCCGGGAGGCGCGGTGCGGTCGAGCGCCGGCCGTGCCGCGCCTCCCCGTCGCCCTGTGGCGGTCCCCGCGTCGCCGTCCGCCGCATCTCCCCGCCGCCGTCGAGCGGTGCCCGCGCCGCCATCAGCCCCCGTCCGACGCGTCGGGGACGCGCCCGGAGCGCACGGTGGTTCGGAGCACGGGTCGGAAGAGGGTAGAATCGTAGGGTTGCTCACGGGGTGTGGCGCAGCTTGGTAGCGCGCGTCGTTCGGGACGACGAGGCCGCAGGTTCAAATCCTGTCACCCCGACCGCAGAGAGGCTCCGCCCACGGGCGGAGCCTTTCGTGTATCGAAATCGCGTCGTCCGATAGGAGCCCTGTGTCCGACACCTCGCCTCGCCTCGTCGCCTTCGATCTCGACGACACGCTCGCCCCGTCGAAGACGGCCATCGACCCCCGCATCGGCGACCTGCTTCTCGCCCTCGCGGAGCGCGTCGAGGTCGCGATCATCTCCGGCGGCCAGCTGCAGCAGTTCCGCACCCAGGTGATCGACCGGCTGCCCGAGACGAGCGACGAGATCCTGTCGCACTTCCACCTCATGCCCACGTGCGGCACGCAGTACTACCGCCTGACGTCCGACGGCATCGAGACCGTCTACGCACGCTCGCTGACCGACGACGAGAAGACCCGTGCCCTCACCGCCGTCCGCGAGGAGGCGGAGCGCCTCGGGCTGTGGGAGGCCGAGCCGTGGGGCGACATCCTCGAGGACCGCGGGTCGCAGATCACCTTCTCGGCCCTCGGGCAGAAGGCGCCGCTCGACGCCAAGATGGCGTGGGACCCCACCGGCCAGAAGAAGAACAGCCTGCGCGAGGCCGTCGCCGCCCGGATCCCCGACCTCGAGGTCCGCTCGGGCGGCTCCACCTCCGTCGACATCACCCACCAGGGCATCGACAAGGCCTACGGCATGAACCAGCTCCTCGAGGCCACCGGGATCCCCCTCGACGACATGCTGTTCGTCGGCGACCGCCTCGACCCGGACGGCAACGACTACCCCGTCCTCGCGATGGGCGTCGAGTGCCACGCGGTGCACGGCTGGGAGGACACCGCCGCCTACCTGGACGCGCTCATCCCCACGCTTCCCGCGCGCGCCTGACCCGCGCGGGAGGGCCGCCGGGGCGAAACGCCGGCCGTTCGCCCGCGCGCGCCTGACCCGACCGGGAAGACGCCCGACGCGAGACGCCCGCCGTGCCGTCACGTCAGATGATCTGACCGATCGGCTCGCGCTTCTCGGCCTGGAAACGGTCCTCGGTGCGTCCGTACGCCCAGTACCCGGACAGCGACACCTGCTCGCGCGCCAGACCCCAGCGCCCGAACACCACA
>VGAV01000106.1 GCA_016870695.1 Actinomycetota bacterium
GCCCTGGCCGAGGCCGGCATCGAGGTCGTGTCGTGGGGATCGCTGGCGGCATCCGTCCAGGAGAAGCTGACGGAGTACTTCCAGCGCAACGTGTTCCCGGTGCTGATGCCGCTCGCCGTCGACCCCGCGCACCCGTTCCCCTACATCTCGGGGCTGTCGCTGAATCTCGCGATCCGCATCCGGAACGCCCGCACCGGCCGCCAGGAGTTCGCCCGCCTCAAGGTGCCGCCGATGCTGCCCCGCTTCGTCGAGGTCTCCGGCGACGGCCCGGGCGTGCGCTACCTGCCGCTCGAGGAGCTCATCTCCAACCACCTCGGCGACCTCTTCCCGGGCATGGAGGTGCTGGACCACCACGCGTTCCGCCTCACCCGAAACGAGGACGTCACCGTCGAGGAGGACGAGACCGAGAACCTCATCCAGGCGCTCGAGGCCGAGCTGCTCCGCCGCCGGTTCGGGCCGCCCATCCGTCTCGAGATCACCGACGACATGGACGACCTCACGCGCGACCTGCTGCTGAGCGAGCTCGACATCACCGAGCAGGAGGTCTACCGGCTGCCGGGCGCCCTCGACCTGCGCGGGCTGTTCGACCTGTCGCGCATCGAGCGTCCCGACCTGCGCTACCCGCCGCACGTGCCCAAGACGGCGCTGCCCTTCCAGCCGCCCGAGCAGAACGGGCGCGCCGACATCTTCGGGGCCATCCGCAAGGGCGACGTGCTCGTCCACCACCCGTACGAGTCCTTCGCGACGAGCGTGCAGGCGTTCCTGGAGCAGGCCGCCAAGGACCCGCACGTGCTCGCCATCAAGCAGACGCTGTACCGCACCTCGGGCGACAGCCCGATCGTGCAGGCCCTCATCGACGCCGCCGAGGCCGGCAAGCAGGTGCTCGCGCTCGTCGAGGTGAAGGCGCGCTTCGACGAGGCGAACAACATCGTCTGGGCGCGCAAGCTCGAGAAGGCCGGCGTCCACGTCGTGTACGGCCTCGTCGGGCTGAAGACGCACTGCAAGCTCGCGCTGGTCATCCGCGAGGAGGACGGCGTGCTGCGCCACTACAGCCACGTCGGCACGGGCAACTACAACCCGAAGACCAGCCGCATCTACGAGGACTTCGGTCTCTTCACGGTCGACGACCAGGTCGGCCGCGATCTCACCCGCCTGTTCAACGAGCTCAGCGGCTACGCGATCGAGAAGAAGTTCAAGCGCCTCCTCGTCGCTCCCCTCCACCTGCGCAAGGGACTGCTGCGCCACATCGACAAGGAGCGCCGCAACGCGTTGGCCGGCAAGCCTTCCGGCGTGCGGATCAAGGTCAACTCGATGGTCGACGAGCAGATCATCGACGCGTTGTACCGGGCGAGCCAGGCGGGCGTGCCGGTCGAGGTCTGGGTGCGCGGCATCTGCTCCATCAAGCCCGGCGTGCCCGGGATGAGCGAGAATATCACCGTCCGCTCCATCCTCGGTCGCTACCTCGAGCACTCGCGCATCTTCGCGTTCGCGAACGACGGCGACCCGCAGGTCTATATCGGCAGCGCCGACATGATGCACCGCAACCTCGACCGCCGGGTCGAGGCGCTCGTGCGCGTCGTGGACGAGCGGCAGGTCGGCGACCTGAACGCGCTGTTCGACCTGGCGATGAGCGAGGAGACGAGCTCGTGGCACCTGCGCTCGGACGGCGAGTGGGTGCGGCACAGCGTGCAGGCCGACGGGACGCCCCTGATCGACCTGCAGGAGCACACCATGACGCGGATCCAGCGCAAGCGTCGCGCCCGGGCGGTCCGGTGAGCGAAACCGCCGTCTACGCCGCCGGGGGCGTGGTCTGGCGCGTCGTCGACGACAAGCTGCGGGTGCTGCTGATCCATCGGACCAAGTACCGGGACGTCACCCTGCCCAAGGGCAAGGTCGACCCGGGCGAGACGCTGGCCGAGACGGCGGTGCGCGAGATCCGCGAGGAGACCGGGATCGCCGTGGCGCTCGGCGTGCCCGTCGGGGTGTCGCGCTACCGCCTCCCCAGCTCCCGGACGAAGGTCGTGCACTACTGGGCGGCGGAGGCGACCGAGGCCGCCGTCCGCGCGTCGACCTTCGTGCCGAACAAGGAGATCGCGGCGATCGAATGGGTCGGGCTGAAGAAGGCGCGCAAGCATCTCAGCTACCCGGTGGACATCGAGATCCTCGACGAGTTCGTGCGGCTCGTCGACGAGAACGCTCTGCCCACCTTCCCCGTGGTGGTGCTGCGGCACGCCAAGGCGAAGTCGCGGGAGGACTGGAAGGGTCCGGATGCCGCCCGCCCGCTCAGTCCGCGCGGCGTCCGACAGGCGCGGGCCATCGTCGGGCCCCTCAAGGCGTTCGGTGTCCGCCGGATCGTCTCGAGCCCCGCGGACCGCTGCGTCGAGACGGCCGCGCCGCTCGCCGAGGCCCTGCATCAGCGCGTGGATCTGTGCCGCGCCATCAGTCAGGACGACTGGGAGGTGGGGCGCAGCGACGCCCGCGCGGTGGTCGGCGAGCGGGTCCGGGCGCGCAAGCCCGTCGTCCTGGTGAGCCACGGCCCGGTGCTCCCCGACATCATGAACGAGCTGGCCCTGGCGACCGGCACCATGCGCGGGTCCTACCTGGGCAGCTCGGCGGCCCTGGAGACGGCAGCGTTCTCGGTGGTGCACATCCCCGTCGAGCACCCGGGCTCCGGGATCGTCGCGATCGAGACGCACGACCCGCGGGTGTGACGGGCGGGTCGCGCGGGTTCCCCTCGGACGTGCGGGTCGCGTGGGCGCCCCGGACGGACGGGATGCCACGGCGCGACGCCGCCGCCGACCTCCTCGGCGGTCTGCTGCCCGGCGCCGTCGTCGTGCGACGCTGCGCCCGTTGCGGCAGCACCGCCCACGGCCGGCCGCTCGTCGTCGGCGGTCGCCACGTCGTGTCGGTGTCGTACACGGACCGGTGGGTCGTCGCCGCGGTCGCGCCGTCGTCCTCCGCGTCGACGATCGGAGTGGATGCCGAGGACGACGACGGCCGCATCGATCTCGCGCGGGTGCTCCCCGCCCCGTCGGACCTGCACGCCTGGACGCGGGTGGAGGCGACGCTGAAGGCCGACGGCCGCGGGCTCGCTCTCGATCCCGCCGCAGTCACGGTCGAGGAGGTGCCGGGAGGGTTCCTGTCGCAGGTCGAGCGGACGGTCTACCACGGGTGGGACGCCCCTGCTCCGCCCGGCGTCGTGGCCTCGCTCGTCCTCCGGCAAGCCTGAGCGGCGGGCGGCCTCACGCGTCTGCAGAATCAATGGGGCGGATGACGTCGCACGAGGCGTCTGTGGCATCCCTCCCCCACCCGCCCCTGCAGACGCGACGATCAGGGCAGGGCGGGGAGCTCCCGCCGATCGATCCACGCCGACAGCAGCTCCGTGGCATCCGCTCCCCCGGCCTGCGCCACGGCGGCGCGGAAGTCGTCCGTCGTGACGAGGCCGTGGCGGTGGTCGCGCGCCCAGTCGCGCAGCAGCGCGGCGAAGACGTCGGCGCCGAGGTGCGCCCGCAGGGCGTACAGGGTCAGCGCCCCGCGCTTGTAGACGCGGTCGTCGAACATGTCGTCCGGTCCCGGATCGCTGAGCAGCAGATCGGCGGGCTGGGCCGCGACACGCGCGTAGTGTTCGGCCGCGCACGCGTCGATCGCGGGACCACCGGATACCTCCGACCACACCCACTCCGCGAAGCAGGCGAAGCCCTCGTTGAGCCAGATGTCGCTCCATCGCGCCAGGCCGACGCTGTTGCCGAACCACTGGTGGGCCAGCTCGTGGGCGATGAGCCGCTGTGCGGCGGGGACGAGATGGTTCATGCCGAACACGGCGAGCCCCTGGGCCTCGAGGGGGATCTCGAGCTCGTCGGCCGTCACCACGAGCGCGCACGCCTCCTGCGGGTACGGCCCGAACGTCCTGTCGAAGAGGCGGAGCATGTCCGGTACGGCGCGGAACGCCCGGTCGGCGGCCGCGGCGAGCGCGGGCGGCGCGGTCACCGTCACCGGCGGCACCGCCGCTGTGCCGGTTCCGGCGTCCGCCGCAGTGCCGGTCCCGGCGAGCGGGGTCGTGCGGTAGCGGCCGATGTGCACGGCGGCCAGGTAGGTCGCGGTCGGCACGTCGCTGGTGAAGGTCGTGGTCGTGCGCCCGCCGCTGCGGACGGTGCGGCCGGCCACCCCGGTCGCCATGACGGCGTACCCGTCGTCGACGGCGATCTCCATCCGCATGCGCGCGCGGTCGTCGGGGCGGTCGTTGCAGGGGAACCATGTCGGCGCGCCCGTCGGCTGCCCGGCGACGAGGGCGCCGTCGGTCAGCTCCTCCCACCCGACGGTGCCCCACCGCGAGCGGCGCGGCGACGGGGCGCCGGCGTACGTCAGCTCGACGGTGAACCTCTCCCCGGCGACGACGGTCCGCGGCAGCGCGACGCGCACGGCGTTCCGCCCCTGCACGTGGCGTGCCGCCCGCCCGTCGACCCGAGCGCGGGACACGCGCAGACCGACGAGGTCGAACGCCACGCCGGCGGCATCCGTCCGGGCCACCGCCTCGATGACGGCCGTGCCCTCCAGCCGGTTGGTGCGCACGCGATACGACAGCCGCAGGTCGTACGACTCCACGGCGTACGTGCGATCGCCGCTCTGCGGGGCGTACGGATCAGCGCCCGTCACGAGGTGGACTGGTAGGCGCGCACTTTGACCGCACGCCACGGGCCGATGGGGTTGCCGCTCCAGCGCGAACCCACGGGGACGGTCTCGCCGCGCATCACCAGGGAGGCGGGGCCGACGGTCGCGTGCGCGCCGAGGGTCGAGGCGGGCAGCACGACGCTGTGGGGACCGAGGGTGGCCCCGGCCTCCAGTTCGACGGTGTCCATGCTCATGATTCGATCATGGAAGAGGTGCGTCTGCACGACGCACCCGCGGTTGACCGTCGAAGCTGCGCCGAGGGTCACCAGATCCGGCTCGGGCAGCCAGTAGCTCTCGCACCACACCCCGGCGCCGATGCGCGCCCCCAGCGACCGCAGCCATACGGCGAGTGCGGGCGTCCCGGCCGCGGCGCGGGCGAACCACGGCGCCGCGACCATCTCGGTAAACGTGTCGGACACCTCGGTCCGCCACACGAAGCTGGACCACAGCGGCTGCTCCCCCGCCCGGATGACGCCGACGATGGTCCACTTCGCCGCGGTCGACACCGCTGCAGCCACCGCGCCCGCCGCGAGCATGACCACGCCCGACAGCAGCAGGGCCCACAGCGGACCGGGACCCTCCCACAGCGCGGCGAGCGCGAAGAGCACGCCGAGTCCGATCGCGCACGTCACGACGACGGGGACGATCCGGCACAGCTCCCACAGCGTCCGGGCGATGCGCAGCCCGGCGCGGGGACGGTAGGTGCGCGACTCGTCGCCCTCCGCCGAGAGCCGCCGCAGACGCACGGCCGGGGAGCCGAGCCAGGACGACCCCGGCTTCGCCTTCGCCGGCGCCGCGGACAGCACGGCGACGAGGCCGTCGCGCGGCACGCGGTGCCCCGGTGCCGCCATGCCCGAGTTGCCGAGGAACGCGCGCTTGCCGATGCGGACCGGCCCGAGCCGCATCCATCCCGCGCGCAGCTCGTACGAGGCGACCATCGTGTCGTCCGCGAGGAACGCCCCGTCCTCGATGCGCGTCATCGAGGGGATCAGCAGGACCGTGGATGCCTCGACGTCGCGGCCGACGCGCGCGCCCAGCATCCGCAGCCACACGGGGGTGAAGAGGCTGGAGTACAACGGGAAGAGGAGGGTGCGAGCGGCATCGAGGAGTCTCTCGATCGTCCACGCCTGCCACGCGATGCGGCTGCGGACGGGGTGGGTGCCCTCGGCGAGCCCGAGCGAGAACAGCCGGACGAGCAGGACCACGGATGCCGCGAATATGAGCCCCGTGACCAGGACGCCCGGGACGAGCCAGGCCAGGGCGGCGAGGGCGGCCGCCCCGAGGCTGTCCGCGCCGCGCATCCCCTGCGCGACGACGAGACCGCCGACGGTGAACGACGCCAGCGGCAGCAGCGCGAGGAGGATCGCCGAGACGGCGTAAGCGTACAGCCAGCGGGTCGGCGCGGGCGGTCGCTGATCCGGCCACCCCTTCGCGGTCCCGCCGACCCGGACGGCGGGCGAGCCCGCCCAGGACTGGTCCGCCTTCACCCGGCCGAACACGGCGGACCCCGGGGCGATCTCGGCGCGACGGCCGATGCGCGTGCCGGGGGCGAGGGTCGACCGGGCCCCGATCGCGGCCTCCGCCCCGATGCGCACCTCGCCGATGCGCACCTGGTCGCCGTCGATCCACCATCCGGTGAGGTCCACCTCGGGCTCGATCGATGCGCCGTCGCCGATCTCGAGCATGCCGGTCACCGGCGGCAGGGCGTGGAGGTCGACGTTCCGGCCGATCCGCGCGCCGAGTGCCCGCGCGTAGTACGACACCCAGGGCGCCCCGGCGAGGCCGACGGCATCCACCTGCTGCCCGATCTGCTCAGCGAGCCAGAGCCGGACGTGCACCCCGCCGCCGCGGGGGTAGTCGCCGGGGCGGACGCCCCGCAGCAGCACACGGGCGGCGACGACGGCGATCGCCATGCGGCCGAACGGTGTCGCGAAGACGAGCAGCGCGCCGACGAGCACGGGCCACGGCACCGCGGGGAGCACCTCGAACCCCGGGACGAGTCGGAGGAGAGCGGATGCCGTGAGCAGATACAGCAGCCACCGGACGCCGGAGAGGATGAACAGCGGCGCGCCGAGCAGGGTCTGCACGACCTGGGTCGCCCGCGGGGTCGGCGCGGCACGGTGGAACTCGACGTCGACGTCGTCCCGCAGCTGCGGACCGAGGGCCGTGGCCATCGCGCCCAGGCGCGGGACGTCGTAGATGTCGGCGACGGAGAACTCGGGCACCCGCGCGCGGATGCGCGAGACGAGCTGCGCCGCGGCGAGCGACCCGCCGCCCAGGTCGAAGAAGTCGGCGCGGCGGTCGGCGACGGGCTGGCCGAGCACGGCCTGCCACTGCTCCGCCAGCCAGGACTCGGCGGCGGTGAAGTCGGTCGCGACGGGGGCGTCGACGCCCGGCAGCGGCCAAGGCAGGGCGGCGCGGTCGACCTTGCCGGACGTGCGCACGGGCAGCTCGTCGACGACGGCCAGCAGGGGGATGGTCGCGGCGGGCAGACGGTCGGCGAGCGCGGCGCGGGCCGCATGACGGTCGAGCGCGGTCTCGGCATCCATCACCAGGTATCCGACGAGGACGGGGACCCCCGCGTCGGTCGTGCGCACCGCGACGGTGGCCGCCGCGACGTCGGGGAGGTCCTGGAGCGCCGCCTCCACTTCGCCGAGCTCGATGCGGCGGCCGCCGACCTTGACCTGGTCGTCGGCACGCCCCTGGAACACGAGCCCTTCGGGGTCGAAGCGGACGAGGTCGCCCGAACGGTAGGCCCGCTCCCACCCGAGGGTCGGCATCGGCGCGTACTTCTCGGCGTCCTTGGCCGGGTCGAGGTAGCGGGCCAGGCCCACCCCGCCGATG
>VGAV01000107.1 GCA_016870695.1 Actinomycetota bacterium
GGCGACGTCCGCGCGGAGGCCGTCCGTGACCGCGACGGTCAGCGATCCGATCCACCACACCCCGCGCTGAGCCAGCGGCAGCACCTGCACGTTCAGCTCGAACGAGTGGGCGCGCCGCCCGACCCGGCGTTCGTGCTCGGCGATCGCGCTGGCGTACGCGCGATACGACACCCCCGGACGGGCGGACGCCTCCCGCGTGTACCGCGAGTTCGCGAGACGGGCGAAGTCGACGGCGTCGGCGGCGTGCGGCGCGATCGCCTCCCGCAGGGTCGCGGAACCGGCGGAGGGAAGAGCGACGAGCGTCTCGAAGCCGTCGATCAGCTCCAGCGGCACCGGCGACGGATGGGCCTGCGGCTCGACCGTCATCGCCCAGTACTCGCGCCACTCCCGCTCGAGCCGCGCCTGCGCGTCCTCGGAGCGCGAGGGGTGCGCGTTGATCGGCACACGGCGCAGCGTCGGGAGCTCGTCGGGCGACCGGATGCCGATGACCTGACGCACATAGAGCGCGAGCAGCACCGATTGTGCCGCGTCCTCGCGGATCACCCACTCCGGCTGCCCGCCCTGCATGCGGCCCATCATAGGAGCGCCACCGGATGCGGGCTCGACCCTTGCGGCATCCCTCCCCGAGTCGGTCCGCCCCGGCCGCCCGACCCGGGAGGGGATGTCGGGAGGGGAGGATGCCATGGGCCGCTGCCGTCCTCCCGTCGCTGCATCTCCTCCCCAGCCCCCCGGCGGACCCAGCCCCCCGGCGGAACTCATCCGCCGCCGCGGGTAGTCTGTTCGCGTGGCCTCTGCTCCCCACGAAAACCCCTATTCCGCTGCCGGCGTCGACACTGCCGCCGGAGATCTCGCCGTCGAACTGATGAAGTCCGCGGTGCGCCGGACGCACGGCCCCGAGGTGCTCGGAGGCGTCGGCGGCTTCGCCGGCCTGTTCGACGCGTCGGCGCTGCGCGACTACGCGCGGCCGCTGCTGGCGACGAGCACCGACGGCGTCGGCACCAAGGTCGCGATCGCGCAGGCGATCGACAAGCACGACACGATCGGCGAGGACCTCGTCGGCATGGTCGTCGACGACATCGTCGTGGTGGGCGCGCGGCCGCTCTTCATGACGGACTACATCGCCTGCGGCAAGGTCGTCCCCCAGCGCATCGCCGACATCGTCGCGGGCATCGCCCGGGGCTGCGCCGCGACGGGCACCGCGCTCGTCGGCGGCGAGACCGCCGAGCACCCCGGCCTCCTCGGCATCGACGACTACGACGTGGCGGGCGCCGCGACCGGTGTCGTCGAGGCGGACCGCGTCCTCGGCGCCGAGCGGGTGAAGAGCGGCGACGTCGTCCTCGCGCTCGCGTCCAGCGGCCTCCACTCCAACGGCTACTCGCTCGTGCGCCACATCATCACGCGTGCGGGCATCGCCTACGGCTCGGCGTCGGCCGAGCTCGGTGGCACGTGGGGCGAGGCGCTCCTCGAGCCCACGCGTCTGTACACCTCGCCCCTCCTGCGCCTCATCGACGACGGATCCGTGGGCGGTGGCATCCATGCCCTCAGCCACGTCACCGGCGGAGGCATCGCCGCGAACCTCGCGCGCGTGCTCCCGCAGGGCACGTGGGTCGACGTCGACCGGTCGACGTGGAGCCCGTCCCCGGTCTTCCGGGTGCTGGCCGACATCGGCGGTCTCGACCTCACCGCGACCGAGGGCACCTGGAACCTCGGCATCGGATTCCTGGCCGTCGTCTCCGCGGAGAGCGCGGACACCGCCATCGCGGCGCTCGAGGCCGACGGCATCAGCACCTGGCAGGTCGGGATCGTCCGCGACGACGCGCGCCCCGAGGGCGAGTACGAGCAGGGCGCGAAGGGCGTCGACGGCGGCGCGGTGCGCCTGGTCGGGACCTACGCGGATGCCGGTGCACCGGCGAACGGAGCGGAATAACACCCCATGTGCGGCATCGTCGGCATGGCCGGGCAGGGCCCGGTCAACCAGGAGATCTACGACGCGCTCCTCCTCCTCCAGCACCGGGGACAGGACTCCACGGGCATGGCCACGGCCGAGTCCAGCGGCGTCTTCCACATCCACAAGGCGCGCGGCCAGGTGCGCGAGGCGTTCCGCACCCGCGACATGCGCGCCCTGCTGGGCAGCATCGGCCTCGGTCACGTGCGGTACGCCACGAAGGGCACCGCGTCGAACGAGGAGGAGGCGCAGCCCTTCTACGTCAACGCGCCCTACGGCATCGTCCTCGTGCACAACGGCAACCTGACGAACACGCGCGAGCTGACGACCGAGCTCTTCCACAAGGACCGCCGTCACCTGAACACCAGCAGCGACACCGAGCTGCTCGTGAACATCCTCGGATCCGAGCTGCAGTCCGAGATCACCGGTCCCGACCTCGACCCGGCGCAGGTCTTCCGCGCCGTCGGCCGCGTGCACGAGCGCGTCGAAGGGTCCTACGCGTCGATCGCCCTGATCGCCGGGTACGGCCTCCTCGCGTTCCGCGACCCCTTCGGCATCCGTCCGCTCATCCTCGGCAAGCGACGCGCGACCGAGGTGCCGGGCGGCGAGCCGCGGGACGAGTGGATCGTGGCATCCGAGTCCCTCGTCCTCGAGAACGCCGGCTTCGAGGTCGTCCGCGACGTCGAGCCCGGCGAGGCGGTCTTCATCTCCCTCGACGGCACCCTCCACGCGGAGCAGTGCGCGCCGAGCACCACCCTCGCGCCGTGCTCGTTCGAGTACGTCTACCTCGCCCGTCCCGACTCGGTGATGAACGGCGTCTCGGTGTACGAGACCCGCCTGCGGATGGGGGAGCGCCTGGCCGACACGGTCGCCAAGTACACCCCGGTCGGCGCGATCGACGTCGTCATGCCCATCCCGGATTCCGCGCGACCGGCGGCGATGCAGGTGGCCCGCAAGCTCGGGATCGAGTACCGCGAGGGCTTCTACAAGAACCGCTACGTCGGCCGGACGTTCATCATGCCCGGGCAGGCCGTGCGCAAGAAGAGCGTGCGTCAGAAGCTCAACGCCATGTCGACGGAGTTCCAGGGCAAGAACGTCCTCCTCGTCGACGACTCGATCGTCCGCGGGACCACCAGCCGCGAGATCATCCAGATGGCTCGGGATGCCGGTGCGAAGAGCGTCACCTTCGCCTCGGCCGCGCCGCCGGTGCGCTTCCCGCACGTCTACGGCATCAACATGCCGTCGCGTCACGAGCTCGTCGCCCACGACCGCACGATCCCCGAGATCGCCGCGGAGCTCGGGTGCGACTACCTCGTCTACCAGGAGGTCGACGACCTGAAGGCGGCGATCATGGAGGGGTCCGACCTCGTCGACCTCGACATGAGCTGCTTCGACGGGCGCTACGTCACGGGCACCGTGTCGGAGGAGTACCTGGCCTGGGTCGAGGGCAGCCAGGAGTCTTGACCCGCCGCAGCGCGGGTCTGGTCGCGCTCGCCGCGGCATCCATCGTCCTGCTGGGGCTGACGCTCCGGATCGCCGTCGCCTCGCTGTCGCCGCTGGTCGACGTCATCCGTCAGGACTTCGACCTGCCCGCGGCGATGATCGGACTGATCGGGATGGCGCCGCCCGTCGCGTTCGCGGTCGCGGGGGTCTTCACCCCGGCGATCGAACGCCGGCTCGGCCTCGAACGCCTCGTGACGGTCGCGGCCGTCGTGGCGGCGGTCATGCTGACGGTGCGCGCGTTCGCCGGCGACGCGGTCTCGCTGCTCGCCGCGACGGCGGGCGTCTTCGCCGCGGTCGGCGTCGCGAACGTGCTCATCCCGGCGGTCGTGAAGAAATACTTCCCCGACCGCATCGGACCCATGACGACCGTCTACTCGACGACGATGGCGGTCGCCACCTTCCTGCCCCCGCTCGTGGCGGTGCCGCTCGCGTCCGCGATCGGCTGGCGCGGGTCCTTCGGCGTCTGGGCGGGAGTCGCGATCGCCGCGGTGCTGCCGTGGATCGCCCTGGCTGCCCGTTCGGGCGCATCGCGCGCCGACCGCATCGAGGAGGCGCGGACGTCGGTGCTGTCCCGCGTGGTCCGGGTGCCGCAGACGTGGGCGCTGGTGCTGAGCTTCGGCGTGAACGCGTCGGTGGCGTACACGGCGTTCGCCTGGCTGCCCTCGATCCTGGTCGACATCGCCGGATTGGATGCCACGGCCGCGGGCGGTCTGCTCGCGCTCTTCTCGTTCATGGGGTTGCCGGTGTCGCTCGTCGTGCCGGTCCTGGTGGTGCGCGCGCGTCGGATCGGGCCGTTCTACGCGGTGGCCGTCGTCGGCGGACTGACCGGGGTCGCCGGTCTGCTCGTGGCACCCGGGACGGCGACCGCCCTGTGGGTGGTGCTCCTCGGCATCCCGCCCCTGCTCTTCCCGCTGCTGCTCGTGCTGTTCGGGTTGCGCACCCGGTCGCATGAGACGGCGGTGGCCCTCAGCGGGATCGTGCAGAGCGTCGGCTACGGCCTCGCCGCCCTGCTGCCGCTCGCCCTCGGCATCACGCGCGAGGTGACGGGCGGCTGGACGGTCGGTCTGGTCCTGCTCGGCGGAGTGATCGCCGTGGCCGTGCCGGCCGGGGCCGTCGCGTCCCGCTCCGAGACCATCGAGGCCGCGTGGGAGCGACGGAACGACCGACGGTGGTGAGCGAGACCCCGTGTGTCAGCGCGCGCGGAAGTGAGCGTGCACAGGAAAACGCCGCCGGGGTGCTTCGAGGAAGCATCCGGGCGGCGTTGCACGGCGGGGGAGGGAGGAGGTCAGGCCTTCTCGTCCTCGTACTCGTCTGAGTAGTCGTCGGCCCACTTGTCGACGTATGCGTCTTCACCCGACGCGGGTGCACCCAGTTCGCGCTCGAGAGCCGAGTAGTTCACCGAATAGGTGTCGTACTTCAGCTCACGGGCGATCTTGGTGTTCTTCGCCTTCTGACGGCCACGCCCCATGCGAGACCCCCTCACGATCGACGTCGAGGGCCGACTGCGGGCCCTGCGTATTGCGGTTCCGGAACGAGCCGGTAAGAGTAGCATCCACGATATCACGGTGCCCCCGGGCGAAGACGGCCGGCCGAGGTCGAAGGAGTCCTGATGAGCGAAGACGCGGGAAGCCGGGCGGTGATCGCGGCCGTCGTGCCGGGACAGTCCCCCCGAGTGGTCCAGGAGGCGGCGCGGTTCGCCGCCCTGTCGGGGGTCCCCTTGCTGGTGGTCCACGTCGATACCACTCGCTTCGTGTCGTTCGAGGACCCGGACGGCTATGTGCACTCGGCGACGGTCGACGTCGCCGGGGCGGCCGCACGCGCCGCCCTCGCCGACGTCGAGGCGGCATCGGCGCGGGCGCTGTCCGGCTCCGACGCCACGTGGAGCGTGCGGCAGCTCATCGGCGACCCGGCGCTGGCCATCATCGACCTCGCCGAGAAGGTCGACGCGTCGCTCCTCGTCGTCGGCACCCGCAAGCGGGGGCTCGGCGAGTCGATCCGCGAGTTCCTCACCGGCTCCGTCGCGGCCCGCCTCACCCATCGGCAGCACCGTCCCGTGCTCGTGGTGCCGCTGGGCGAGACGGTGCCGCCCGACGAGGAGCTCGTCTGGGAGTGACGCTCAGCGTCGGGTCGCCTCGGCGACCGCGTCGGACGCCCGCGCGAGCGCCGTCTCGATGGCGTCGACGGCGGCCTCGGTGAGCTCGCCGCCGCGGGCGACGTGCGATCGCAGCTCGGAGCGGGTCCGCCCCCGGAACTCGTTGATCGCGGCGTCCGCGCGGTGCAGCTGTTCGCGGCCGCGGGCACGGGCGTCATCCGCCGGGGTCACCTCGGCGTGCTCGCGCTCCTCCCGGGAGGCGGCGGCAAGGTCCGCCCGCAGGCTGCGCATGGCGTCCTTGACGCTGCCGCGCACCTCCTGGGCGATCAGTCGCACGCTGTCGGCGAGCCCGGCCTGGATGCCTTCGAGATCGCCCTCGCGGGCGCGCACCTCCTCGCGTCCGGCGTCGGTGATCGCGTAGACGGTCTTGCGGCCTTCGACGGTCTTGGTGACGAGACCCTCCTCCTCGAGCTTCGCAAGCCGGGGATAGATCGTGCCCGCGGACGGGGAGTACGTGCCGCCGGTGCGGTCGGTGAGCGCCTGCATGAGGTCGTACCCGTGGCGGGGGGCCTCGTCGAGCAGGTTGAGGATGTACAGGCGGAGATCGCCGTGCGAGAAGACGGGGCTCATCACCACTCCTCCTCTCCGGCGAGCTCGTCGGGACGCAGTCCCGACACCCCGCGCCGCAGCACCGTGATGTCCGCTGAGACGGTGTTGGCGCGGACGTCGACGAAGCTGCCGGCCAGGGTCCCGGTGGAGCCGGTCCAGCTGGTGGGACCCGAGCCGGAACGAACGGTCCCATCGATCTGCACGCGGCCGCTGACGGAGCGGGCGACGTAGGTGGCGGGGAGCTCTCGGTCCAGGCGGATCGTCGCAGTGCCGTTGACCGAGTTGAGGCTGATGGACTGGACGGGCCCGGTCGAGTCGACGAGCATCGCGCCCGAGACGGTGTCGATGGAGGCTTTGGTGACAGCGCCCGTGGCGGCCACGTCTCCGGAGACGCTGTTGGCGCTGAGGGCGCCCTCGAGCTCGCGCACGTGCACGTCGCCGGAGACGGCGTTCAAGCCGACGTCCCCGACCAGCCCATCGACGATGATGTCGCCGGAGACGGTGTTGAGCTTCGCGTCGGACCGCAGTCCCGCGACGAGGGCGCTCGCGCTGACCACGCCAAGCGTGAGAACCACGCTGCGGGGCACGGCGATGCTGATCTCGGCCTTGGGTCCGCCGGAGCCGAAGTTCCGGAACACCTCGAGGAAGTTGTCCCACCGCAGCTGCGGGTGGTCGATCTCGAGCTTGTCGCCGGTCATCTCGATGCGGAGGTCCTTGACCGTCACGTTGTGCACCTCGATGCGCGCGCCCGGGTCATCGTGCGCGACGATGTCGACCTGTCCTCCGACGAGGCCGATCTTCATCTCGCGCACCGTCTCGAGGTCGATGACCCGCGTCTCGCCCGGTCGGACGATCCACTTCTCCAGACTCATGCCTTCTCTCCTTTCGCGATATATCGCGTTGCGCACGAGTATCGCGATATATCGCGTCTACGTCAAGAGCCCGGCAGGAAGAGGGAACGCGGAGGGCGCAGCGCCCCCGCAGGAGCGCCGCGCCTTCAGCTTGGCGGGTGGCCTTTCACCCGTCGACGACCCTGATTTCGCCCGCGTCGGGGATGTCACGGCGAGTCGGGTCGTCGCGCCGTGTCAACCCGGATGAGCGGCCCGGGCGACGGTCCTACGGTCGAGGCATCCATTGAGAGGAGACGACGATGCCCGACGGGAGAGGCTCGAACAGCCTGAAGGACCCCGACCTGTACGAGAAGCTGCGTGAGCAGGGCGACTCGAAGGAGAAGGCCGCGCGCATCTCGAACGCCGCCGCCGCGCAGGGGCGGGACAAGGTCGGCGAACGCGGCGGGCACGCCGAGGACTACGAGGACCGCACCGTCGACGAGCTGAAGAAGCGCGCCAAGGAG
>VGAV01000108.1 GCA_016870695.1 Actinomycetota bacterium
CGGGACCCACGCTGACTTGCCGCACACGCACGCCGCCGCACCCCCACGGCGTACATTTGCGCCACCTCACGGCAGACCACCGCAGCACGCCCCCACCACGCTGACTTGCCGCACACGCACGCCGCCGCACCCCCGCGGCGTACATTTGCGCCACCTCACGGCAGACCACCGCAGCACGCGCGCCCGCACGGGCACGGGGTCCGCCGTCAAGACCCCCGGTCCCGTCAGGTCGACGTCCTATCGTGCCGCTCATGGCTGACCTCACCAGACCGCAGAGCCCCGATCCGTATCCGCTGCTTCCCGCCGCGGCGTCGTTCGATGTCGTCAGCGACGACGTCACCGACGGCCAGCCCTTGAAGGACGACCAGGTCGCCGACAAGGGCAACACCTCGCCGCACCTGCGGTGGTCGAACGCGCCGGAGGGCACGAAGTCGTTCACCGTGACGTGCTTCGACCCCGACGCGCCGACCCCGAGCGGGTTCTGGCACTGGGTGCTCGTCGACCTTCCCGCCGACACGACGGAGCTGCCGACGGGGTTCGCCGGGGGCGATCTGCCCGAGGGCGCCTTCCACGTCCGCAACGACGGCGGCGAGTCCGGTTTCATGGGCGCCGCCCCGCCGCAGGGCGACCAGCCGCACCGCTACTTCTTCGTCGTGCACGCCGTCTCCGAGGAGAAGCTGGGCGCGGAGCCCGACGCCTCCCCCGCCGTCGTGTCCTTCAACCTGGCGTTCAAGACCCTGGGCCGTGCGATCCTGCACGGCACCTACGCACATTGAGGTCGGGACATGACTCAGCGCACCGAGGGGTTCGACAAGGACGAGACCATCGCCGGCGTCGAGGATCGCGTGCGGGCGCGATTCCCGGATGCCGAGAAGGCCGTCGTGCATGACGAGGCCGTGGCCGCGGTGGAGAAGTTCGCCGACGCGCCGGTGAAGGACTTCGTCGACATCATCGCCGAGCGCGAGGCCCGCGCCCACGTCGAGGACGTCACGACGGAGGCCTGACCCCGCCCGCGGCAGCGACCGCGCGGCATCCCTCGTCCGACCCGGACGGACCCCGGACGGACCCCGGACGAAAACTGAGCCCGCCGACCGACAGCACCTGTCGCGTCGGCGGGCTCGTGTCGTCAGGGGCGCCGCGCCTGGCGGCTCTTGAGCACCTTCGACGCGACCTTGCGGCGCACCTTCTGCACCTTCGGGTCCTTCCACACGCGGTAGGCGATGGTGCCCGCGGTCACGGCGCGTCCGACCGCCGTCTTGGCGAACACCGCGCCCGCGAGTCCGACGGCTCCCGTGCCGATCCAACGTCCTACACCCATGTCGCCTCCTTGGTTCCGAGTTCTCCACGAAACCCGATCCGGCGAGGGATGCCACACCGCTTGCGCCTCATCGAGGCATGTGCTGCACGCGCACGCACGCACGCGTCACTGCATCTGCAGCTCGGCCTCGGTCTTCGGGTAGGAGCGTTGCAGCCATTGCCCAAACTTGCGGGTGGCCAGGCATGCGGCACGGTCGGCGCAGCGGATGACGCTGTCTTCCTTCGCGTAGATCCGGTACGTCTCGACCTTCGCGTCCAGCTGGGCTCCACCGAGGTTGGCGGGCAGGTCCATCGACGGATAGCCGACGAGATACCGGATGCCAGGAGCCGCTGCCGCGACCGCGCCCACGGATCCGCGGACGATGGTGCCCACCGCGGAATGATCGGGGTGGTCGCCGGGCGCGAAGGCGCTCCCCCGCGGGATGTGGGTGAGTGTCTGCATCGGCTGGAGCGCCTCGGCGATCTCGGTCACGCTGCCGGTCAGCTGCGGGGCCGACACGGTCGGTCCGCCGTCCACCGGGGCGATGCTGCGGATGGCGCCGTCGATGAGCTTGCTGATGGTGGCCGAGCCCGTCGACGGGAAACCGGCGCCGGTGATGTTGCCGTCGGGCAGCCGCAGGAACAGCACCGAGATGCGGGCGCTGTCCTTCGGCGAGAAGCGGGTGACGTGCACGCCGGTGTTGAGCGTGACGTCCTCGCTGGTCCAGAACTCGCCGCTGCCGCGCATGTGGTTGTACGCGCGGAGGATGCCGAGCTCGCGGGAGGTGACGTACGGCATCCCTCGTCCGGCGTCGCCCGCGGTGAGGAAGACGGAACGCACGCACTGCCCGGCCGCGATGGCGTCCGAGATGGTCGGGTTGCCGAAGATGATGTCGTCGTCGGGGTGCGCCCAGACGGTCAGCATGGTCGCGCCGCCGTCGCAGGCCTGGGCGGCGGGCGAGGCCGGCACCGGCGGCGGCGGCGGCGGGGGCGGCGGCGTCGGGGTGGGAGTCGGCGTCGGGGTGGGAGTCGGCGTCGGGGTCGCCGTCGGGGTCGGCGTCGGCGTCCGGGTCGGACGCGCGCTCGACGGCTCCGGGGCCGGCGTCGCGAAGAGCACGGTGTCCTGCCGCATGCTCGTGATGACGGCGGGGATCGTCACCGACCCCACGGCGATCGCCGTGATCGCGACGACGGCGATCATCACGACGGCGATGACCCCGCCGGTTCCGAAGCGTCGGCGCCGCGGGCGCGTCGGCGGCGGGGCGTGGGTCATGGGGTGGATCCTCTCGGCGGCTCGTTCCCCCGCCGATTCCGCATTTCCCGTGGCGAGGACGTCATGTCGCGAGGGACCGAAAGGCCGATTCGCAGGGCAAGTCTAGGCTTCGCGCGCGGGTACACCAAGAAAGGATTCCGCCTGATGGGGTTGACACGAGAAAGGCGTTTCCTTACATTCACCCCGAATTTCATCCGTCGAGCGAAGAAGAATGCGCGGAGGCTCGACGCGCGGGCCCGCATACACCCATCATGGTCGAGGACAAGTGGGGTTGTCGCCATTAGCACCGTTCCGCACACTCGCGGTAACGACTCCAGATGAAGGCCCCCAGATGAACGCCTCGCCCGCCCCGCATCTCCGCGATCAGCCGCGCGCGGGGATCGGCAGCCGGGGATGGATCGCCGTCGGCATCGCGGTCGTCGCGACCGCGGCCGTCGTCGCCGCACTCTGGTTCGCCCTCGACGGCCCGCGGATGCAGCGGACGGAGATCGCGCGCCTGGCGGCCGCGCCGTCCCTCGCCTGGCCCGAGGCGCTCGTCCCGCGCCCCGAGCACTCGGTCCGGCACGACGACTTCCTCGGCCTGGTGATCGTCAGCACGGGGTGGGACCTGGATGCCTCCGCAGTCTCCTGCCTGTACGTCTCGCGCGACGGCAGCGAGAGCCTGGAATCGTTCGAGCGCTCGTGCGGGTCGGGATCGCTGCGGCCGACGGTCCAGGTCGTGGTGGGACCGCAGTCCCCGCCCGAGCTGTCGGCCCGTTACGACGCCGGCCAGACGCTCCGCTTCGTGCTCGACGAGCGCGAGGTCAAGGTCGTGACCGCGCCATAGGCCCCGCGGCCTCGACGCGTGGCATCCCGGTCTCGGAAACGCCACACAGGCCCCGCGGGCCGCAGGCGCGGCCCCGAAACTCAGCCGGCGGACAGCCGTTCGACCGCGCCGGTGAGCGTGGTGTCGTCGCCGACGTTGCCCGCGAAGACGACGTACGGGATGCCGGAGGCCAGACCGTCCGCGGCCTCCCAGACGGACACGATGCCGGGGAACAGCGATCCCCGCACCCGCGCCCGACGGATCTCGAGGCCGCGCGTGGCGACGTCGCTCGACGTGATGCCGCCCTTCGCGATGACGAAGCGCGGAGTGGTCTGCTCGGCGACGGCGTGGACGGTGTCCACGACGGCCTGCGAGACGCGGCGTGAGATGTCGAGGCTCTCGTCGGGGTCGTCGGTGCGGACGAGCGTGCGGCTGGTGTGCAGCACGACGTCGCCGCGGACGAGCGCCGACGTGACCGCGGCGACGGCGCGCGCGACCTCGTCGCTCCCCGTGGCCGGGTCGAGCAGACGCGGCACGTCGATCTCGACGACGGCGGCGAGGTCGCGGTTGTCGACGAGGTGGGCCAGCTGGCGGCTGGTGAGCCCGACGTGCGAGCCGACGACGACGAGGCCGCCGCGGGTGGCCCGGTCGGCGATGACGCCGTCGGGGTCGAGCGGCGGGCGGCGGCGCTGTCCAATCCGGGCCCGCACGAACGGCGGTCCGACGCGGTAGACGAACGCGCGCCCCTCGGACTCGACGATCTCGAGGCCGAGGGCGAGCTGCAGCAGGTCCTCCTCCGCGACGGCGTCGACCACGATGGGCGCCCCGTCCGGCGCGGAGCGCAGGATCTCGGCGACCGCGGCGGGGCTGTCGCGCAGCGCGTCGATGGTCACCTCGACGACGCGGGAGGCCTCGACCGCACCGCCTGTCTTCTCCTCGACCCAGTCGGCCAGTCGCGACGAGGCGAACCCGAAGGTGGAGTCTCGGGCGAACTCGGTCTCGCCGATGGGGGTGAAGCGGTCGCCGTCGAGGACGCCGTGCACCCCGTGGACGGTGATGCGACCCGCGTCCGGGAAGGCCGGCACGACGACCGTGTTCGTGATGCGCGCGCCGCTCCCGCGGGCGACCTCGTCCGCGATGGTGAGGGGTTCCAGCGGGTAGTGCCCGCGCAGGGTGGAGTCGCTGCGGCTGACGAAGTCGACGCGGATGTCGGCGGTCGCCGCGGCGCTCAGCGCCGCGCGCACGACCTCGCGGTTGATCCGCTCGGCGTCGGCGGGCGCGAGGCTGCGCGAGTTCGTCAGCACGTAGACGGCCGGAGCGCCGGAGGCGAAGGCCCAGGCGAAGTCGTCGACGCCCCACCCGCCGAGTACCGGCAGGTCGGCGACGGACTGCGTCCCCGTCGGGTCGTCGTCCAGCACGACGAACACGCGTCCGCTGTCGGCCACGCGCGCGGCGAGCGCGTCGATGTCGGGGACGGCGACCGGCGGAAGGGCGGCCAGATCGGGGATGGATGCCATGAGGTCTCTCTCGTCGTCGAGCGGGGCGTACCGCGGGTGCAACCTGTCAGCTGTATGACAGCATGCAGGTTCTCCGCGGCACCGTCAAGCCGGATGCTCGCAGGCACTACCACAGGCTCGATATGCCGCTCAAGCTTTTCCGCTGAGAAATTCCCCTTGACAGACTTACGGCGTAAACGGCGGCCCCACCCGCCTTTCCGGACGCGATGCGTCAGAGAAGTAAGGACTGTCCAATGAATGTTCCCGCTGTACTCCAGAACGGTCTGGCCGCGGTCATCGCGTTCGTTCCGCTCGCCCTGCTGTTCCTCCTGATCCTCATCGTGGGTCTGATCGTCGCGAAGCTCATCTCGAAGGGTCTCGAGAAGCTGCTCGAGAAGGTCGGCTTCGACCGACTCGTCGAGCGCGGCGGCATCAAGAAGGCGCTGGCGAAGTCCAAGCTCGACGCATCCGACATCGTCGCGAAGATCGTCTACTACGCCCTGGTCCTGTTCGTCCTACAGTTCGCCTTCGGCGTCTTCGGCCCGAACCCGGTCAGCGACCTGCTCGAGGGGATCATCGCCTTCCTGCCGAAGATCATCGTCGCGATCATCATCATCGTCATCGCCTCGGCTATCGCCGCCGGCGCCAAGGGCCTCATCCAGAACACCCTGGGCGGACTGTCGTACGGCAAGGTCCTCGGCAACATCGTCGCGATCTTCATCCTGTTCCTCGGCGTCACCGCGGCGCTGAACCAGATCGAGGTCGCCACGACCGTCACCACCCCGATCCTCATCACCGTGCTGGCGATCATCGCGGGCGTCATCATCGTCGGCGCCGGCGGTGGCCTCATCAAGCCGATGCAGGAGCGCTGGGAGAAGTTCCTGACCAAGGCCGAGGAGGAGGCCCCGAAGATCCAGCAGGAGGTCAACGGCGCTCCCTCGGTCGCCGAGCAGGCCAAGCAGGCCGGCCGCGCCGTCCAGGACGCCACGCGTTCGCAGGACACCACCCGCACCGCCGAGCCCACAACCCGCACCCAGGCGCAGCGTCCCCCGCTGCCCCCGCAGGTCTGATCTACGAACGACGCGGGCTGGTTCCGGCATCACCGCCGGGGCCGGCCCGCGTCGTCGTCTCCGGGGAGGGATGCCGCTCCCCCGAGCCCCGCGGAAGCCGGAGCGTCACACATGAGGCAGGGATGCCGTGGCATCCATCCCCCGAAAGCCCTTACTGCGAGAGCTCGCGGTCGAGGCGGTCGAGGAGCGACTCCAGCGACACCTCGAACTCCTCGTCGGCGCGGTCCTCACTGAGCATCGCCCGGAGCTTGCGGACGGTGGGGGCGTCGTCGAGGGTGGCCTCGCCGTCCTTGCCGGGGATGTCCGCCCCGCCCTCGTCGAGCGGTTCCTCCACCGGACCCGTCTCGGCGCCGCGGACGGCGGACTCCAGCAGCAGCTGCCCGAGCAGGAAGCTGCTGAACGCGCGATAGGCGTTGACGGCCTGCCCATCCGAGAAGCCATGGTCGATCAGCGCGGACAGGAAGACCTCGACGACGTCGACGCTGCGCAGCGGCGGCCGCAGCCAGGGAGCCGCCGGGTGGCGGGTGGCGACGAGGGGGAACGCGCGCGGGTGGGCGACGGCGATGCCGCGGATCTCGTGCGCGGTGATCTGCAGGAAGGCCTGCCACTGCTCGTTCACGGCACCTTGGATGCTCGTCAGCACATCGTTCATCAGCAGCGCGACGACGCCCTCGAGCAGGTCTTCCCGGCCGTTGACGTAGCGGTAGAGCGACATGGCCTCGACGCCGAGCTCCTGGGCCAGGTTCCGCATCGACAGGCCGGAGGCCCCGACCCGGTCGATCTGCCCCAGGGCAGCCTCGATGATCAGCTCCCGGCTGAGCTTGCGGGCACCCCCGCGTGACGTCGTCTTTCCGTCCTGCACCATTCGGTTCCCCTCCCGAAGGGCCCAGTCTGGCAGTTCCGAGGCGCTCGTCAGGGGGCTCGCGCTCGAGGCGCGGGAAGTGTACGCGGGACTTACGTCGTAAGCAATGTTGTAGGTCGGCAATTCTGCGCGGATCTAGCGTCGCTCCCATGAATTCCCCGAGAAACGACGACGACACGCCCCGCGGCGAGCGGCACGATCCCACCGCACGTTTCGAGCGCGAGTCCTCCCGCGACCGCACCCCCGGTGACAGCTCCTCCTCCCGTGGTGCCGCACCCGTCGACTCCGACTCCTCCCTCCGCCACGACGTGGTCGCCCGAGAGAAGGAGGAGTTCGGCGGCTTCAAGTTCGGTTCGGCGTTCTTCGGCTGGCTGACCGCCACCGGCCTAACCGTCCTGCTCACCGCCCTCGCCGCGGCCATCGGCGCCGGCATCGGCCTCAGTCAGACGGGTTCCGCCGACGAGGCGGCCGACGCGGCGACGCAGAACGCCGACACCGTCGGGATCATCGGCGTCATCGTCATCGCCGTCGTGCTGTTCGTCGCCTATTACGCCGGCGGATACGTGGCGGGACGCATGGCACGGTTCAGCGGCCTCAAGCAGGGCATCGCGGTG
>VGAV01000109.1 GCA_016870695.1 Actinomycetota bacterium
GACCTGCGCTCGCTGTCGCCCGTGGACTACGGTCCGCTGCTCGACTCGGTCCGCCGCACCGGCCGCATGGTCTACGCGCAGGAGGCTCCCGGCTTCACGTCGCTCGGGTCCGAGGTCGCCGCGACCGTCATGGAGAAGGCCTTCTTCGCCCTCGAGGCCCCGGTGCTGCGCGTGTCCGGGTTCGACGTGCCGTTCCCGCCCGCCAAGCTCGAGGGCACCTACCTGCCGGATGCCGACCGCATCCTCGAGGCCGTCGACCGGTCTCTCGCCTACTGACCTGTTTTCGTGAGCGCGAGCGGCGTCGGTGAGATGCTGTTCGCGAGCAAAGGACACCATCGTGACCGATCAGACGTTCGTCCTCCCCGATGTCGGAGAAGGCCTCACCGAGGCCGAGATCGTGCAGTGGCGCGTTGCGCCGGGTGACACCGTCGCCGTCAACGACGTGATCGTCGAGATCGAGACGGCCAAATCCCTGGTCGAGCTCCCGTCGCCCTACTCGGGCACGGTCGGGGAGCTCCTGGCATCCGAGGGCGCCACCGTCGAGGTCGGTGCCCCGATCATCACGATCGGATCGATGGATGCCGCCACCCCCAGCTCCGCGGCACCCGTCACGGTCCCGGAGCCCAGCGACCCGGGCGGCGCGGTCCTCGTCGGCTACGGCACCGGCGGCGCGGTGTCGTCGCGGCGCCGCAAGCCGGCGGAGCGTCCCGTCAAGGCATCCGTCGGGGTCGTGGCGAAGCCGCCCATCCGCAAGCTCGCCCGCGATCTGGGGGTCGACCTGTCGGCCGTCTCCCCGAGCGGCCCTGCCGGTGAGGTCACCCGCGACGACGTGGTGAAGCACGCCGAGCAGGCGAGCGTGTTCCGCAACATCGAGACGCCCGAGTGGGGCGCCGTGCGCGAGGAGACGATCTCGGTGCCCGCGCCGGCGACGCCCGCTCCCGTCGACGACGCGCGGGAGGAGTCCATCCCGGTCCGCGGCGTCCGCAAGGCGACCGCGAACGCGATGACCTCGAGCGCTTACTCCGCGCCGCATGTGTCGGTGTGGGTCGACGTCGACGCCTCCCGCACGATGGAACTCGTCAAGCGCCTCAAGGCCTCGCCCGACTTCGCGGACGTCAAGATCTCGCCGCTGCTCATCATGGCGCGCGCCGTCATGTGGGCGCTGCGCCGGACGCCGATGATCAACGCCGCATGGGTCGACACCGAGGACGGCGCGCAGATCCGCGTGCGCCACTACGTCAACCTCGGCATCGCCGCGGCCACCCCGCGCGGCCTGCTCGTGCCGAACATCAAGGACGCGCAGAACATGAACACCCGCGAGCTCGCGAAGGCGCTCGAGCACCTCACGCTCACCGCGCGCGAGGGCCGCACGAGCCCCGCGGACCAGTCCGGCGGGACGTTCACGATCACGAACATCGGCGTGTTCGGAGTGGATGCCGGGACGCCCATCATCAACCCGGGCGAGGCCGGCATCATCGCGCTCGGCGCCATCCGGCAGAAGCCGTGGGTCGTCGACGGAGAGGTGCGCCCCCGCTGGGTCACGACGGTGTCGGGCTCGTTCGATCACCGCGTCGTGGACGGCGACGGCATTTCGCGGTTCATCGCCGACGTGGCATCCGTTCTCGAGGAGCCCGCGCTGCTCCTCGACTGAGCGGGCGGCCGGCCGGTGCCCCGAACCTCGCAGAATGCGCCGGATCTCGCAGTATTCGCGGCCGATCCTGCGAGATCCGCGTCATTCTGCGAGATGTGCGCAGGGGTCAGGCCAGGCCGAACCTCGCGTCGAGGGCGTCGAGCTCCGCGGTCACGTCCGCGAGCAGGGCAGCGCGTTCGCCCTCCGGCAGCCACGACGCCTCCACGCCGTTCCGCGCCATGTCGCGCAGCTGCGCGTGCGTCGCTCTGATGGGGCCTGCCGCGAGGCGGTACTCGTCGGTGAGCGTGGTGGGGAACATCCCCGGGTCGTCGGAGCACGGCGTCACCCGCAGCCCCGCGTCGAGCATCGCCCGGATCGACGCACGGCGCCACGGGCGCCACGACCGGCGCGAGGTCGTCGACGCCACAGTGAACACCACGCCGTCGCGACGCACCCGCTCGACGACGGCGGGATCCTCCAGCACGAAGTAGCCGTGATCGATCCGGTCGCAGCCGAGGAGGTCGAGGCACGTGGTGGTGTTCGCGGCGGTGGGGGCGTGCTCCGAGGAGTGCGCCGTGCGGCCGAGCCCCGCCTCGCCGGCGAGACGGTAGGCCTCGACGAAGCGCTCGGGCGGGCCCGCGGTCTCCAAATTGTCGAGGCCGATCCCGGCGACGTACTCGTGCGGGTTGTCGACGACCTCGCGGACGAGCGCGAGCGCCTCCTCGCCGCTGCGGCTGCGGTCGATGCCGGCGATCATCCGCCCGGTCATCCCGAAGTCGCGTTCGGCGAGACGGATGCCGTCGGCGTAGGCCTCGACGCTGCCGCGGTAGCCCAACCCGGCGAGGTGCTCGGGCACGGAGTCGAAGAACAGCTCGAGGTGCCGGGTGCCGCTGCGGTGCGCGTCCTCGAACGCCTCGTAGACGATGCGCGTCAGATCCTCGGGCGAGCGCAGGAGCTGGACGACCCACGCGGACACCTGGAAGAGCGAGTACGAGACCTCGGGCTCGTCGGCGGAGCGGCCCTGCGGCACGGGCACCACGGTGTCGCGGTAGAGCGCCGGGTCCGGCGGCAGCGAGTTGATGTCGGCGAAGACCCGCTCCGGCTCCGCGGGCAGCGCGAGACCCTCGCGGCGCGCGAGCTCGGCGAAGGTGTTCGCACGCACGGTGCCGATGAGGTGGCAGTGCAGGTCGACCTTCGGGATCCGTCGGAGCCACTCGTCCGGGACGGTGGCGGTGGCGGTGGCGGTGGCGGTGCTCATGAGATCTCCGGGGGAAGCAGGTGGGGCAGACGGACCCGTGCGCGGCGCCGCCGTCGAGGCGACGCCGCGCACGGGGGAGGTGCTACTTCGAGGTGACCTCGCGGGCGAAGCGGTCGACCCACTCCGACCGGGTCGGTACGAGCTCCGTCGGGTCGAGCGTGGAGTAGCCGGCAGCGGTCGGGTCGGCGGCGATGTCGCCCACCACGGCCGTGATCGTGTCCGGCACCTCGGCGCCGAGGTTGACGGGCAGGTCACCGACGATCTCGGCCGACGAGGTCTGCGCCTCGATCGAGAGGAGGTAGTCGATGAACTGCTCCGCGGCATCCAGGTTGGCCGCACCGGTCGGGATCATCGCCCGGTTGGTGGCCATGTAGCGCCCGGTCGCGGGAGGCGTCCAGGCGATCGGCTCGCCCGAGGCGACGAGGTCGGTAGCGAAACCGCTGAGGGAGTCGGCCGCGATGATCTCGCCCTGGGTGAGCAGGTTCGTGACCTCCGTCGACGAGCTGTAGAACTGCAGCACGCCGGGCGCCCACTCCGCGAGCGTCGAGAGCGCGGCGTCGATGTCGTACGGTCCGCTGCCCTCGGTGTCCGCGACCCCGCTGATCATCAGCTGGCCGGCGGTGACCGAGATGTCGGGCAGCGCCACCTTGCCGGCGTTGGCCGGGTCGCCGTAGAGCGACCAGTCGGCGGCCTCCTCCGCGCTCAGGGCGTCGGTCGAGTAGAGGGTGCCGTTGAGCTGGTAGCTGTAGGCCGGGCCGAGGTAGGCGTCCTCCTTCGCGAAGTCGGCGATCTCGCCCAGCGTCTCGACGTTCTCGGCGTCGACCTGCTGGAAGAGGTCGTCCTCCTGGCCGAGGGCGGCGTAGTAGTCGCTGATCAGCATCACGTCGACGCCGGGGTCGTCGCCGCCCGCCAGCTGCAGCTGGGACAGGCGGTCGGAGTTGGAGCCGGTCTCGATCTCGACCTGGATGCCGGTGGCCTCGGTGAAGGGATCGACGACGGCCTCCTGGAACTGCTCGACGCCGAAGGGGAAGGTGCTGACGACGAGGGTCTGCGCGTCGGCATCCGATCCGGATCCGCCGGAGCAGCCGGCGAGGGCGAGGGCGCCGACGACGGCACCGGTCGAGAGGGCGAGGGTGCGCCGGGTGGAGGAGGGGGACATGGCGGGTCCTTTCGAGGGTGGGAGGAGCACGGGGTGCGTGGCGGCGGACGGGGCGGGACAGCCCCGGAACGCCGTTGCGACGCGGGGGAGTCAGGCGGAGGGAAGGGTGACGAGGCGGCCGGCGGCGGCCGACACCACGACCGGATCGCCCGGGGTGACCGCCGGCGAGCCGTCGGCGCGCACGTCCGAGACGAGCCGCACCTCCGCCCCGGTGGCGTCGCGCGCGGCGACGGTGACGAGGACGTCGACGCCGCGGTAGGCGACGTCGACGACGACGCCGTCGAGCGCGAGCCCCGCACCGGCGGGGGCGGCCGCCGAGACGGACAGGTGCTCGGGACGGACGGTGACGGTCGAGCCGTCGCCGAGGACGACGAAGTTCTCGTACCCGAGGAAGTCGGCGACGAAGCGGTTCGCCGGCGCCCCGAACACGGCGCTCGGCGCGCCCTGCTGCTGGATCTGACCGGCGCGCATGAGGACCATCTCGTCGCTCATCTCGAGCGCCTCGTCCTGGTCGTGCGTGACGAGGACGACGGTCAGTCCCGTCTCGCTCTGGATGCGGCGGATCTCGGACCGCATCTGCACCCGCAGCCGCGCGTCGAGGTTGGACAGCGGCTCGTCGAGCAGCAGCAGCTTCGGCCGGATCGCGATGGCGCGCGCCAGGGCGACGCGCTGCTGCTGGCCGCCGGACAGCCGTCGGGGCCGACTGCCCGCGAGATGCGCGAGGCCGACCATCTCGAGGCTCTCGGTCACCCGCTGCTGCCGCTCCGCACGCCCGAGGCCGCGCAGCTTGAGCCCGTAGCCGACGTTGTCGGCCACGCTGAGGTGCGGGAACAGGGCGTACGACTGGAACACCATGCCCAGTCCTCGCTTCTCCGGAGGGAGGCGGGTGCTGTCGACGCCGTCGATGAGGATGCGGCCCGAGGTGGGCGACGCGTAGCCGGCGAGCATCCGCAGCGACGTGGTCTTGCCGCACCCGCTCGGCCCGAGCAGAGTGGTCAGCTTGCCGGCGGGGATGGCGAGGTCGATGGCGTCGACGGCGGTGAAGTCGCCGAAGACCTGGCTGACGTGGACGAATTCCGCTGCGGCGTTCATCGGTTGATGCCTCCGAAGATCTTGGCGAAGCCGACGCTGCGCTCGGCGATGACGGCGATGACGACGGTCGCCGCGAGGATGAGGGTCGAGGTGGCCGCGACCATCGGGTCGTAGCTCTGCTGCACGTAGTCGAGCATCGTCACGGGCAGGGTCCGCGCGTCGCGGCTCTGCAGCAGCAGCGACAGCGGCACGTTGTTGAACGAGGTGACGAAGCCGAGCAGGGCGGCCGAGAAGACCCCCGGACGCAGGATCGGCAGCGTCACCGTGAAGAAGGTGCGGAGCGGGCCGGCCCCGAGGCCGCGCGCCGCCTCCTCGAGTGCGGGGTCGCTCGTCGCGAGCGCGGCGCCGGTCACCCGCACCGCGTACGGCAGGAGCAGTGCGGTGTGGCCGAGGAGCAGCACCGGGGCGGTGTCGACGTCGAGCGTCACGACCAGCTGCTGGAACAGTGCCAGCCCGACGACCAGCTCGGGCACGATCAGCGGCGACAGGAACAGCCCCTCGACGAGACCGCGGCCCGGGATGCGCCCGCGATAGATCGCCAGGGTCGCCGGGATGCCGATGAGCAGCGCGAGCGCGGTGGCGAGCACGGCCAGCTGCGCGCTCGTCGCCAAGGACTCGAGGAACGGGTCGTAGGAGAGCGCCTCGCCGAACCAGCGCAGCGAGAACCCCTCGGGCGGGAAGCGCAGGGTCGAACCGGCGGTGAAGGCCGTGGCGACGACGAACAGGATCGGCACGATCATGATCACGTAGCCGGCGACCGCCAGGGACGCGGCGATGGGACGGCGGGTCTTCACGAGACGGCTCCCTTCCGCGCGACGAGCGACGAGAGCCCCGAGACCAGGAAGACCAGCACCGTCATCGCGATCGCGGTGGCGGACGCCCCGGCCCAGTCGATGGTTACGCTCGAGTAGGAGAAGAGCTGCGTGCTCAGCATGCGCTGGGACGAGCCGCCGAGCAGGTACGGGGTCGTGTAGGCGGTGACCGAGCCGGCGAAGACCAGCGTCGCCGCGACGACGACGCCCGGCAGCGAGAGCGGGACGACCACGTCCCAGAAGGTGCGGATGCGGCTCGCGCCGAGTCCGCGCGCCGCGTCGTCGAGTCCGGCGTCGACCTGCGAGACGGCGGAGTAGCAGGAGATGATCGCCAGCGGCAGGAACAGCTGCGTCAGACCCAGCACGATGGCGAGCTCGGTATAGAGCAGCTGGGGCGCCTCCTCCACGAGCCCGAGACCGACGAGCGCCTGCCCGATCGCACCGTTCTTGCCCAGCACCACGAGCCAGCCGAAGGTCCGGACCACGTTGCTCAGCAGCAGCGGGAAGATCGCCAGAGCGAGCAGCACGCCCGCCCAGCGCGATGAGGAACGGGCGAGCAGGTAGGCGATGGGGAATCCGAGCACGATGCAGATCACCGTGACCACCAGGCCGAGACCGACGGTGCGGCCGATGATGCCCAGCTCGTAAGGGTCGGTGAGCATCTCCCCGACGCGCGCGAGCACCTCGACGGGGCCGGTGCCGGGAGGGGCGAACAGCATCACGAGCGAGGGGATGACGAAGAAGAGCAGCAGGAAGCCCAGCCCCGGCAGGAGCAGAAGGGGAGCGGTCCTCGATCTCACGGCGACCCTCCGATCGATCGTGTCGGGCGGGCACGGACGCCCGCAGAAGAAATGTAACCGGTTGCATCGAGAGTAGACCGACGAGGGGACCCCGTTCGAGTCAGCCATGTGAACAGTGCGTTTCGGCACCGCCGTGCGGACGGGTGGCGACGTGCGACCGGTTGCAGGCGCACCGTATGATCGGCGCAGTCCACCGAAGGAGTCGCATGGCCACGCTCGCTGACGTCGCCGCCCTGGCAGGCGTCTCGAAGGCGACCGCCTCCCGGACGCTCTCGCGGCCCGAGGTGGTCTCGCCGGACACCGCGGCGCGGGTGCTGACGGCCGCGGCGAAGCTCGGCTTCACCCCTAACTCCGCGGCGCGGCAGCTCGCCCGTGGCCGCACGGGCGTCGTCGCGCTCGTGGTCCCCACGCTCGACAACGCCTTCTTCACCCCGATCATCGGCGGGGCGCAGCGCCGCGCCGACGAGGACGGACTCCAGCTCACGGTGGCCGTCCATCCGCTCGAGGCGGTGCGCGAGCTCACCGCGTTCGAGCGGCTGTCACGGCAGGTCGACGGCTTCATCGTCGTCGCGCCGCGCGGCAGCGACGATCTGCTGCTCTCCGCCGGGGCGCATAAGCCCACGGTGCTGGTCGAT
>VGAV01000110.1 GCA_016870695.1 Actinomycetota bacterium
GGGTGCGAGATTGGATAGTTCCGGGTCGAACAGTGGGAACACGTGGGCGACACTGAAGTCCGCGTCTGCGGCGAACAGAAAGTGCAGCTCCCCGGTCAGGATGCTGGCGGCGGCGCTCTGCGCCGGCCCCGGGGAGCTAAGCATCGTCTTCACGGCAGCTGTTTCAGGCCCGACGAGGCCATCCCACTGACCTGGTGCTGATTGCCACCTCGTGGATATGCGATTCAGCCAGTACTGGGCCAGGATTCCGGGCCAGGTATTTAGGCCCCGCATGAGCGAATCGCTCCACCCCCCAGGATCGAACGCTGCGGCATTTCTCGTCCACACCCCGGAAGCGACAGTATCCAGTCGTTCGAGCAGGGAGTGGGCGAGGGGCGCTGGGACCGGCTTCGCTAACGCCCTGAGCATTTCACTGACGGCCCGAGCAAGCTCCGGTCGGACGCTGAGTCGCTCGAGCGCGGAGACGATGCCTTCGAGAAACGCGGAAGGAAAGGAACTTCGGCTCCATCCGTGTAAGACGGCGGCGATGAGGTCGTGGTGGCGGGCAATGGGAGCCAAGTCCAGCTCGGAAAGAAGGTCGATGCCGACCCCGGGATGCGCCGTCGCCACTTCTCTGAGGAGCTGGCAGGTGTCGTCCCACGTGGGGTCGTCGAAGTTGCGTTCCGAGTAGTCAAGCGTCAGGAGCCCCTGGACTGTGGCGTGCGCTCCCGCTTCACTGATGTTGCTGATGAACTGGTCGACGGTGAGTGGCATCCTGCCACCCCATGTGCCCGACGTCATGTAGTGGTCGAGATCAGGATGGGGTCGGATGCCCATCTCGGGCTCAGTCGCGGTGATTTCCGAGATCGCAAGGTCTAGCTGTGGCCATGTCTCCGTGTATCTGCCCAGCCATTCGAGCCGGTCGAAGATGGCTCGGCGTCGGAGGCGGGAGTCTGCCCCCTCAACCGGGTCCTCTCGCGGCGGGCCGGCGAGAACGGCCTCGAGTACGCGCTGTCGGAGCGCAGCGTCGAGGTCGGGCGCGACAGCGGCGAGCAGGCGGAACGCTTCGTGCTTCGTGTCGGGGTCGTAGAGGAGGTTGCCCAAGATCGGGGCGCACCTTTCACCGATCTCCAAGGTTTGGGACTCAATGACGAGATGAAGTCCGAGCCTTCGGAAGAGTGCGTAGGGGCTCGCCATCCATCTCGTGCAGAGCATGTATCTGTCGGTGGACACGCGCGCCGCGCTGTCGCGGAGCATGTCGATGACGGTGCCCTCTTCGTCGCCGAATCGGTCTTGTTCGTGAGGTTCGATGGCGGAGCGGCGGAAGGACCACCGGTCGAATCGCCTGTCCGGGTCGAATGCTTCAAGCAGTTCGTATGCGTCGGTCAGAGCCTGCTCTGCGATCTGAAGCACGCGGTCGGCAGTCTCGGAGGCGTCTCCCCCGACCTGTTCCCAAAGCTTCCTCAGAACTTCTGAAGAAACCGCCCACTCAATCTCGGCGGAGACCCCGTGGGGGCGGTTCTCCTCTTCCTCAGCGGGAAACCAAGGCCGGTCTTCCGTCAGGACGAGGCGCGGGACCAGGGCACGGCGCAGTAGCGGAAGTGCGTCGGCGCCGGTAAGGGGATTGCCGTAGCCGAGGAACCAAGTCAGCCCGGATTCCGCGGGATCCGTGCGGATGGCGGCGACGAGGACGGTCATCCATCGAAGTGCTTCGCGGGGTGACGTCTGACTGAGGACGCGTGCTGCGCGTGAGATCTCCCACTGGAGCTCGTTCGACACGACAGGGCCGCGCCTTGCGATTGTGCCGAGGGCAAGCGTTGAGTGCTCGGGATTACAAATGAACTGTTCTACGAACCAGTTCGCGAGTACACGGGAGGCGTCGTCCTCGCATCGTCCGGGCTGGAAAAGCGCTTGGAATGCTGGCTGTTCCTCGACCCACCGGAGCCACTCGTGTCCCGAGGCCGCGGATGCGAACCCGCGTGCTCCGGAGGGTGTGTTCAATACGTCGGCAAGGTAATCCGCTTCCTCAGGTATTCGCGGTGGGGACCCCTCGCCGAGGCTTTTTGCGCGAGCATGATGGTCAAGTAAGCCCATGTTCATCAGCGACGCCCACGCATCAAGTGCCGCCGCAAGCGCGGCATGCCCGTTGTTCGGCGGGTACCTCACAGGTGTGATGTGAAGGTTCTCCCATCGCGAGTTGCCCGGTACGTCAGTAAGCACGAATCGAGGCTGCGCGCTGGGCGGTAGCCCGCGAGCGAGGTATGTCATGACAACATCGCTGTGGCTATAGCCGACAAACAGAACCGTCCGATGTTCGAACAAGTCCTGCACGAACCGGCGGGCCCACCCATCTGTCAGATAAGCCCTTCCAAAATCATCGTCCGTAACCACCAATTCTGAAGATGGTCTCGATACGGATCCATGTAGGTAGACCACACCGTTGAAGCTGCGACCGAGCGGTAAGGCTGGCGCGGTATAGCGATCACCCAGATGCAAAGACTCCTCTGCAGCCGCCTTCTCTATATGCCGGTCATAATTCGTTGACACGACCGGAGCGCGCAATGCTGCCGCCAAGCGTGCAAGTGCTCGATGGTTCGAATTGGGCTGGGAGATGGGCGACGCAATGATCGCCCTCGCCTGCTCACGAACTGAAGGGTGCGTATTTGAGAGTTGACCGAGAAATACGTCAGCGGATATGGACTCATCAAATACCTGACCCAGGTTCTTTGCGATGGAGCGCGCCAACCCGTCGTAGAGGGGAAGACTTGACGGCGGATTGATGGACACACCGGCACCGACGAACAGAACAAGGCGCCCCTCACGCGCGGCAGCCAATAACTCGTCGGGGATGTCCACGTGCTCGGTGAGTCTCACAACTAGAACATCCCACGTGGCCCGCGACCGCGACGCAGCGACACCCGCGCGCCGCGAGCCGGCACCAAATCTCAGCGTCAGCCCCACCGCAGCAAATCGGTCGTCGTCCCCTCTAGCCTGCTGCTCAAGGCCACGAGGCCAACCGCCGACTCGTTCGAGGCGCCCGCCTCTGCAACCAACGCCCAGCCAGCCGAGGTGTGTTTCGCCGACTCCCCAACACAGTCCCCTCAGGTACATGAGAGCGCAAAACTGCCTGTAATGCTGTGGAGATGAGAGTGTTCGAGACCGATGCTCTACCTTGCCTTGAGGACAAGCGGGTCGCGGTCTGCGGCGACTGGCACGGCAACGTCAATTGGCTGCGCACCGTCGCGGCGGCCATCCCCGCTCTCGCGCCCGGCGTCACCACGATCTTGCAGCTCGGTGATTGGTGGATGGATCCGGCGGCCACCGACCACCTACTGCGTGACGCAGGTATCCGACGGGTGTACGTCACGCTCGGAAACCACGAACCGTGGAACAGCGTCACACCGCTACTGGACGCGCACCCTGGCGCAGCCGTCCGGGTTTCGGAGGTGACTTGGCTTCTTCCACGGCCGGCGCGGCTCGAGATCGGGGGGCGGAAGGTGCTGTCGCTGGGCGGCGCGGTGTCCGTTGACCGACGCTGGCGCGTTGCGGGTCGGGAATGGTGGCCGGACGAGGCCATCACCGACGACCACGTCACCGCCGCTGTAGACAGCGGCGCAGCGGACATCATGCTCACCCATGAATCGCCAGCACGAACGCCTGTCCGTAGCGTACGGGAGGCCCTGCGGACCAACCCGATGGGACTTCCGCGCGAAGCGCTCATCGAGTCGGCGGCGTCCCGGGTCCGGGTGAGCCAGGTCTGGGACGCCGTCCGACCGGTGCTGCTTATGCATGGTTACCTGCATTCCCCCGGCGGCGGGCGCACCGATGACGGCCGCCGCGTTGCGAGCTTCGGGTGCGATGGTCAGCAAGGGAGCCTCGCCTTCCTGGATCTGAACACGCTGACGCTCGAGAGTCCAAGCCTTCGTCAGAATCGAGAGGCCGCACAAGGCAAGAAGCAGTGAGGCTCCGAAGTCGGCCTCGACAGCGCAGAAAGCCACTGATCTGACCAGCGCTCGCGCGCTGTGTCGGGCGTCAGCTGTTCACCTCGGCGCTCGCTCAGTGGGCATGCGGCGCCGCCGATGAGGCAGCCAATTTGATAGTACGGGTGAGTGTCTTGAGCTCGTGCGCGACAGAGTCCACGTACTTACCCACCTGCCTCAGCGGCTCCGCCGCGGCTAGCGACAGGCGCCACGGTTCAATCTCCAGCACGAACTCGTCCGTGAACACTCGGCCGCTGGCGTCCTCGTAATTTAGGGTCACCGACCAGACCGGACCGGGTTCGTTGTCGACACCGAAGATGCTCTCATCGTCGAGGTAGAACTTGAGGGGTCGAGTGTTGGTCAGCGAGCGCAACACTGTGACGCCGTCGGTGAGACGGTTCAGATGGGCCACACTCTTCTCCCAGCCCGGGTTGTCGGGAGTGGATACCGGCCTGAAGGGCTGGTCAGCCGAAATCATAATGTTGTGAGCAGCGGTCTTGCCATCGTTGCGCACCACAACGAACACAGCGGTTCCCGCCGTGTCGCCGCTCCTTGTCGGCATCACCGTCAGCTCGAGATCGACCACAACGTAGGGACGGACGAGGGCAATATTTGATTCCGTCATCGCATCGTTCGACGCCGCCAACAACTTGTTGGACGCGATCAGTTGGCCTAACTGGCGCGCTGCGATGACGAGTGCGATAACGGCGGCGACCGCCGTCAACACGGTTCCGATACCCTGTACGGCCGCCCAGAACACGACATCACTCATCAGTCAGTCCTACCAGGTCACAGGTCTGTGAGGACTCCGCGGCTCGGTTGCAGCCGTCGGGGCCCGCCTTGGAGCGCCTCCGCCCGAACTATGGCTATCTAGGAACGCCATGCCCACGCGTCGTGTCCTGCGTCGCGGACCACTTCGGCAAGCTGGCCTGCCCACAGCTTGTCCATCTGGGCCACGCCGTTGAAGTAAGGGGTGTTCAGCCACAGCGCCCAGGTCCACGGGTCGTCGATGCCGCTACGAAGTGGTTCCAGGACCGACTGCAGGTACGGGCAGACACGCCCGTCGCGAGCCTGGAAGGCCGGGAACAGGTCGACGCCGTCCGCGGTGCGGAGTCGCAGCACACGCAGCTGAACTGCGGCCTCACAGACGAGCACCGGCGAAACTCCGAGCACCCGGCTAAAGCTGGCGACGGTGTAGCAGGGCCCGACGATGGCCGCCCAAGGGCTCAGCTCACTGTTGTCAAGCAGCATTGGTATTCACGCCTCGCGCGCCGCGCGCCGAATCTCGCGCTGCTCCCTGCGGCTGTCGGCGTGCCGGGCGGCGGCGCAATTGATGACCCGGCGAGTCGCCCGCCGGCCGGGTAGATAGTGCTCGGCGCTCACAAGCGTGCCCGTGCGCGAGGACAGTTCGGTCAGCCGCGTCGAAGCGAGCACTTCATCTACGCCCTGCTGTCGCGACCGGCCACGGTTCATGGTGGCCACTCCTCACGAAGATCGTCTAGGTACCCCGGTGGGTACTCCACCGACACTTCATCAGCGATGTCGGTCAGGCGCGCCAGTCGCTCGTCGTTGCCGCTCTTCTCTGTCTCGCCATCAGTTGCGCGGGGCCGGTGGTGTCGTGCATCGTCGGGTTGTGACGGTCGCGCCGGTTTCACAATCGCTCACTGTTCTCAAGAGCTTCCACGACAGCCTCGATGGGCCGGCCCTGTGCCATCCAGTCAGCAGCGGATAGGTCGTCGAGCTGTTCCCAAGTGCCCGTCATCAGAGCGCTCATGCCCACGACGTCGTGGTCGCCCGCGAGAACGGCGAGGACCGTTTGCAAGCCGGGGAGGGGTCGCCGGTTCTGGCAATCGAACTGCCATGTTGGGTAGGCGTACCGTCCGTTGCGCCTGCGACCAGCGAACAGCGAACCCTGGCGCCGTAGCCTGTTCACCGCCGCGGTCGGCGTGCCCAGAAGGCGGGCGACGTCCGTGGCCGTGAGCCACGAGGACATCTAGGCCTCCTCCGCATCAGCGGATGCGCGCAGGTGGGCACGGTTCGCGTGTTCAGCCTGCGCGGTGGGAGCGGAGGCGGGTACGTCCGCCGATAGTGCGAAGGCCAGTTCACGGTCGGTGGGACGGGGGACGGCTTCGGCGATGTCGGCGTCGGTCCTCGCGGGACGGGCGTCTCGTGCTCGGGCGTGATCAGGGCAGAGGGTGATGAGCCAGTCCCCCTGGCGGTAGAGCCATGCCCGGTCGGCGCAGACCACGCACGTGCCGGTCGACTCCGACTGTGCACCCGCGATGATGTCCGCTATCTCGTCGGTCAGGTCACCGGGGTTGATCTCGAAGTCGAGGACGCCGAGGTCCTCACCGAGCCGAGTTATCCGGTAGTCCGGCTCGACTGACGCGATGTCGCAGTCCAACCGTTGGAGGAGAGGCCACCACCCCTTGTCGACGCGCAGTGACGCCGTCCCCGGGGGAACGAGTCGAGACAGGAGCGGTCTGAGCGCGGGCGGGCACTCGTCACTGGCCCAGCTGACAAGCTTGTCGTCCTCAACCGTCAGATCTCTGAACCGTCGACTGACTGTGCGGGTGGGGCCCGGGAATTCAGCCTCGACGGAATCTGAGGGGGTACCGATCACGTCGCCACGATGGCAAATACTGCAATGGTGTTCTACCGAGTCAGCGACACCACGTCCTTCAGAGCGCCCCGCGCGGCGCCGTTGAAACTCGGACCGCGCACCAGTCGGCGTCGCACAGCCGCGGCGACGGCGGGCGTTACCGTCAGCCAGCGGCGGGGTTCAGGCTCACGATGAGCTCGCGGACGCGCTCCTTGATGTCGTCGCGGATGCGGCGGACAGCGTCCAGATCCTGCCCCGCGGGGTCGTCGAGCTCCCAGTCCTCGTAGCGCTTACCCGGAAAGATGGGGCAGGCGTCGCCGCAGCCCATGGTGATGACGGCGTCGGAGGCCTGCACCGCGCCGACGGTGAGGACCTTCGGCTGGTTGGCCGAGATGTCGATGCCATCCTCGGCCATGGCTGCAATGGCCATTGGGTTGATGGAGTCCTTCGGTGCTGACCCCGCCGAGAGGACGTCGATGCGGTCGCCCGCGAGGTGCTGCAGGTAGCCGGCGGCCATCTGCGAGCGTCCGGCGTTGTGGACGCAGACGAAGAGGACGGTGGGGCGGGTCATGGTGGCTCCGTGGTCAGGCGGCGAGTTGCTGCAGCAGTCCGTCGATGCGGCGTGCGAGGTGTTGGTAGGTCTGCTCGAATGCGTCCGGCGTGCTGGCGGCGACGGGGTCGGGGATCGACCAGTGCAGCTGCGTGTGTTCGAGGAACTCGTGAGCGCTGTCGCACACACTGATGAGCGTGTCGTCGTTGTGCCGGACGTCACTGAGGAGCTTGGGGGTGGCGTGGCTCAGGTCGATACCGTGCTCGGCG
>VGAV01000111.1 GCA_016870695.1 Actinomycetota bacterium
CGGAGGGGGCGGGGCCGGTCGGAGCGTCGAACTCCGGCTTGGTGCGATCAGTCATAGAACCATCCAAGCACGCCCCGGCGAGGGCTCGAACCCCCCTGGACAAAGACTCAGCGCCCGGTGCCGCGGCGATGCCTGCGTGTCTCCCGAGCGCTGAGCTGGTCTTCTTCGATGGTGCTCCTGTCTCCGAGGAGTGTCAAGAGCCGGTCGGAGCGCCCCCGGGCCTCAGCGGGCGAGCAGCGTCGCCCGCGCGGCGCCGGTCCGCTCGAGCAGCCGGCGCTCCTCGGCGGGCGCCTGCGCATCCCGACCGGACAGCGAGCGCTGGCGCGCGGCCGCGAGAGCCGTGGCATCCACGATGAACTGCTTCATGGCCGCCGTCCGATCCCCCGGCAGCGTGCGCGCCCACGCGAGCGCCGAGCGACGCCCCGCGCCGGTGGCGAGCATGTCGACCTCCTGCGGCGTGAACCACCCGGCCGCGGCGTACTCGCCCAGCCGTGCGCGGGTGAGTCGCGCCTCCTCGCGGCGGAGGACCAGGATGCCGAGGACGAAGAGCACGAAGAGCGGCACCTGCAGCGTGGCGTACAGCTCGAAGAAGTCGAAGAGGACGGCGGAGCCGTTCCAGAGCCCGTGTAGCACGATGGCCCCGAGGAGGCCGACGAGGCCGTAGCGCAGCGCCGCGCCGGTGGAGAGCGACCGGCGCGCGGCGAGTCCGAACGCGAAGCCGATGAGGCTCGTGAACATGACGTGCGCGAACGGCGACAGGATCGCGCGCAGGAAGAACGTCGTGCTCACCTGCACGGCGCCGCCCTCGATGAAGCTGATCGCGAAGTACTGGATGTTCTCGGTGAAGGCGAAGCCGGCCCCGATGAGCGCGCCGTAGACGATGCCGTCCACGGGTCCGTCGAACGAGCGGCGCGCGGCGGCGTACAGCAGCAGCAGCCCGAGGCCCTTGCCGACCTCCTCGACGATGGGGGCCTGGATGACCGAACTGACCGGAGCGCCGAGCCCGCCGACCGTCAGCTGCAGGACGAGGTCGACGCCGAGGGCGAAGGCGACGGATGCCACGGCGCCCCACAGGACGGCGAAGAGGAGGAGCCGACGCGGCTCGGGCTCCCACCGGTCGATCAGACGGACCGCGAACCACACGACGGCGAAGGGCACCGCTGCGAGCACGAGACCGACGATCGAGGCGGCCGGCCCGAGAAAGCGCAGGAAGTACACGACGAGCACCCCGAGCACCGGCAGCAGAAGCGCGGCGACGATCCAGAGCGCGACACCGGACCGGCGGGGGCGCGGCGGAGCGGCCGATGCCGGGGGGCGCGGCGCGTCCGAGATGCGGGCCGGTTCCCCCGCGCCGGGCTGCCACAGCGGGGAGGGGTAGCTCATGCGCTCAGCCTAGAGTCGTTCGACACCGGGGCTTCCGGGGCTTGCGCGCCCGGGGGCCCGGACCGTTCGCGATAGCGTGGAGGCATGCGTTTCGCCCACGTCCGTCCCCGGGAGGCGGCGAAAGCCCCTCGACTCGTCAGCGTCCACGGCGAGGAGCTCACCTTCGTCGACGAGCTCTTCGACGGCGCGCCGGCCACCCTCGAGGCCCTGATCGCCGGCGGCGACGAGCTGCTGGACCGGGTCCGGGATGCCGCGGCCACGAGCGAGCGGCATCCCCTGTCCGACGTGGAGTTCGCTTCGGCCGTGCTCGCTCCCCCGTCGATCCTCGCGGTGGGGCTGAACTACGCCGCCCACTCCGGCGAGCTGGGGCTGAAGACCGATGCGGGCCCGACGGTGTTCGTGCTCTGGCCCAACTCCCTCACCGCCCACGGGGCGACGACGTCGTGGCCGCGCTCGCTTAGCGAGGCGGTGGACTACGAGGCCGAGCTCGGCGTCATCATCGGGCGCCCCGGCCGCGACGTGTCCGAGGAGGACGCGCTGGACCACGTGTGGGGCTACACCGTGGTCAACGACATCACGGCGCGCAACATCCAGTTCTCGGAGGCGCAGTGGTCCCGCTGCAAGTCCTTCGACGGGTTCACCCCCACCGGCCCCTTCGTGGTGACCGCGGACGAGATCCCGGACCCGCAGGACCTCCACATCTGGACCGTCGTCGACGGGCACACCGTGCAGGACGCCTCGACCGGCCAGATGGTCCGCTCGGTGCGGACCCTCATCGCACGGCTGTCCGAGTCGGCGACGCTGCTGCCGGGCACGCTCATCTCGACCGGCAGCCCCGGGGGCGCCGGCTACTCGCGCGACCCGCAGATCTTCCTGCGCGACCGCTCGACCGTCACGGTCGGCATCGACGGCATCGGCGAGCTCACGACGCACTGCCGCATCCTCGACTGAGGGGCGGCGCGAGCCGGTCGCCCGGACCGGCTCCGGCGGGAGCGGGGTGCCGACACCGCGGGCGGCGCCGATGCGCCTTAATCCTCCTCGACGACGCTGTCGGCGGCGCGGACGATCGGGATCGCCTCGGTGATCGCCTGCAGGCCCGACAGCCGCATCGGCGACAGCTGCTTCGTCACCTCGTCGCGCGACATCAGTCCCGCCTCGACCACCAGGTCGGCGACGTTGCGGTGCGTCAGCAGCGCGGTCTTGGCGAGGGCCGCGGATGCCGCGTAGCCGATGAACGGCGTCAGGGCGGTCACGACGCCGACCGATGAGCCCACCATCGCGCCGAGCCGCTCGCGGTTCGCGGTGATGCCGTCGACGCAGTTGACGCGCAGGGTCCACATCGCCTGCCGCATCCAGGTGATCGACTGGAAGATCGAGTGCGCGATGACGGGCTCGAAGGCGTTCAGCTGCAGCTGCCCGCCCTCGACGGCCATCGTCACGGTGGTGTCCGCACCGGCCACGGCGAAGGCGACCTGGTTCACGACCTCGGGGATGACGGGGTTCACCTTGCCCGGCATGATGCTCGAGCCGGCCTGACGCGGCGGCAGGTTGATCTCGCCGAGACCGGCCTGCGGGCCGCTGGAGAGCAGGCGGAGGTCGTTGCAGATCTTCGACAGCTTGATCGCGTTGCGCTTGAGCGACGACGAGAACGACATGAACGAGCCGGTGTCGCTCGTGGACTCGACGAGGTCCGTCGCCGTCTCGAGGTCGAGACCGGTGATCTCCCGCAGGTGGCGGAGCACCGCCTTGCTGTAGCCGGCGTGCGCGGTGATGCCCGTGCCGATGGCCGTCGCGCCCATGTTGATCTCGTAGAGGAGGTAGGCGTTTTCGGTGAGGCGGTTGTAGTCCTCGCCGAGGGTCGTGGCGAACCCGTGGAACTCCTGTCCGAGAGTCATCGGCACGGCATCCTGGAGCTGGGTGCGGCCCACCTTGAGCACGTCGTGGAACTCGCCGGCCTTGTCGAGGAACGACTGGCGCAGCAGGCGCAGCTCCTCGAGCAGGCTGACCAGGGTCAGCGAGAGCCCCACCTTGATCGCCGTCGGGTACACGTCGTTCGTGGACTGGCTGCGGTTGGTGTCGTCGATCGGCGAGAGGAACGCGTAGTCGCCCTTCTCCCGCCCGGCCATCTCGAGCGCGATGTTCGTGATGACCTCGTTGGCGTTCATGTTGGTCGAGGTGCCCGCCCCGCCCTGGATGACGCCGACGGTGAACTCGTCGTGGAACTCCCCGTCGATGACGCGCTGCGCGGCGCGGTCGATGAGCACGGCCTTGTCGTGGTCGAGCACGCCGATCTCGGCGTTGGCCCGAGCGGACGCCTGCTTCACCATGGCCAGCGCGCGCACCAGGTCGGGATAGACCGAGATCGGCCGCTTCGCGATCGGGAAGTTCTCCTGCGCCCGCGCCGTGTGGATCCCCCAGTACGCGTCGGCCGGGATCTCGAGGGATCCCAAGGAGTCGGTCTCGGTGCGGGTGCGCGTCATCGCGTCCAGTGCCATTCGGTGTCCTCGTGGGGTGTCGTCACGGCGGTCAGGGTCGTCCCGAGCCTAACGACAGCGGCATCAGGGGTCGCTGGCCGCTGCGGCCGGTCGTCGGATCGGCACCGTCCACGCCGTACATCCCCGGATGCCGTCGGGCGGACGCCGTGCGCGGCGGCTCGGGACCCGGGCGGCGTCACCGCGTCCGCCGGCGTCAGCGCTTGCGCGAGAACGCCTCGAGCCGCTCCGCCGGCGACATCGCCGCCATGCGCGCGACCCACTCCGGCGAGAAGTAGTCGGACCCCTCCGCGTCGACGACGGGCACGACGGCATGCGTCACCGTGTCGTCCCACACGTGCACGAGGTGGAACGACCGTCCGGCATCCATCCCGTTCACCTCGTCCGCCGGGCGCGCGAGGTCCATCGTGTAGCAGGACGCGGCGGCGACGCTCACCGGGACGCCGGCGAACGTACCCGACGTGGAGTAGTGCAGGTGCCCCGCCAGGATGCCGCGGACGTCGCTGCCCGCGATGGCCGCCGCCAGCCCCGGCTGATCGCGGAGCTCCAGGATGTCGAAGAAGGGGATGTGCGTCGGAAGGGGCGGGTGATGCAGCGCGAGGAGGGTCCCGAGGGGCGCGGGCTCGGCCAGGACGTCGCGCAGCCACGCGAGCTGGGACGCGTCCAGGTCGCCGTGGTGCCAGCCGGGAACCGTGGAGTCGAGCGCGATGAGGCGCAGCCCCCCGAGGTTCCAGACGCCGGTCACCGGCTCCTCGGTGGGCTCGGCGTCGAGCAGCCCCTGCCGCAGCGCTGGCCGCTCGTCGTGGTTGCCCGCGACCCAGACCACGGGAGCGCCCAGGCGCGCGGCCCACGGCTCCACGGCGTCGCGCAGCGCGCGGTAGGCCTCGGGCTCGCCGAGGTCGGTCAGATCGCCGGTGAAGACCACGGCATCCGGTCGCACCCCCGTCGCCTCGGCGGCGTCGAGCGTCCGGCGCAGGTGCCGCGCCGTGTCGTACCGGTCGCCGAGCAGACGGTCGCCGCCGAGCAGGTGCGTGTCGCTGAGGTGGAGGATCACGCGCGCGGCGGGCGCGTGCTGACCGAACTGCACGGATGCCATGGCCACAGCCTAGGCCGGAGGGTCCTCCCCCGCCGCCGGCCGGAGAGGGCCGGGGTCAGTGGTTGAACAGGATGAGCAGCAGCGCGCCAAGCACCGCCGCTGCGCACACGCCGAAGCACGCGAACGCCGCGATCAGCGACAGGCGCTTCTGCTCCTCGCTCAGCGGGTTCTTCGCCGCGGCCTTGGCCGCCGCCTTCGTCGCGCGGCGCCGTTGCTTGTCGGTGAGCACCGTGATGGCATCCGTGAACTCCGCCGGGGCGACGACGGGCGGGCGTCCGCCGCGGACCAGCAGCCGCAGGCCCAGCGCGTAGAACCCGACGACGACCACAGCGCCGACGAGCGCCGCGACGAAGACGTGCAGGAAGGCCTCCCAGTCGATGATCATGCGTCGCCCTCTCCCCCGCGTCCGGCCGCCTGGCGCTCGACGCGGCGCTGCCGCCACGTCGGTCCGGGCTTGCGCGGCACCTTGACCGCGGCGCCCGAGTCGGCCACCTCGCTCATCGCGTTGGCCGAGGTGACCTCGTCGCGCCGCGAGCGCAGGAACAGGCCGAGGATCACGGCGACGGCGATGACGGCGTCGACGGCGACGCCCCAGCCGCCGAGCCAGACGACGATGAGCGCGGCGGCGGCGCCGACCGCGCCCGCGGCGGGCAGGGTCAGCACCCAGCCGATCATGATGCGTCCGACGGTGTTCCAGCGGACGGTCGAACCGCGGCGCCCGAGCCCCGAGCCGATGACGGAACCGGATGCCACCTGGGTCGTCGACAGCGCGAAGCCGAGGGCGCTCGAGGCGAGGATCGTCGCGGCGGTCGAGGTCTCGGCCGAGAAGCCCTGCGCCGGCTTGACGTCGGTCAGGCCCTTGCCGAGCGTGCGGATGATGCGCCACCCGCCCATGTACGTGCCGAGCGCGATGGTGATCGCGCAGGCGAAGATCACCCACAGCTGCGGGTCCGGGTTCGACGACGACTGCCAGCCGACCGTGATGAGCGCGAGGGTGATGACGCCCATCGTCTTCTGGGCGTCGTTCGTGCCGTGCGCGAGGGCCACGAGCGACGAGGTGAAGATCTGCCCCCACCGGAAGCCGTCGCGTCCGTCGGCCTTCATGTCGTAGCGACGCGTCACGCCGTAGGCGATCTTCGTCACCGTGAAGGCGATGATGCCGGCCGTCAGCGGGGCGATGAGCGCGGGGAGGATGACCTTGCTGAGCACGACGCCCGCGTCGATCGCCATCGCGCCGACGCCGACGAGCGTCGCCCCGATGAGACCGCCGAACAGGGCGTGCGACGAGCTGGACGGCAGGCCCAGCAGCCACGTCAGCATGTTCCACGTGATCGCGCCGATGAGCCCGGCGAAGATGATCGACGGGAAGATGTCCGCCGAGATCTGGTCTTCGCGGATCATGCCGCCGGAGATGGTCTTGGCCACCTCCGTCGACAGGAACGCGCCCACGAGGTTCAGACACGCCGCCAGGAGGACCGCGACCTTCGGCTTCAACGCGCCCGTGGCGATGGGCGTGGCCATCGCGTTGGCGGTGTCGTGGAATCCGTTGGTGAAATCGAAGAAGAGTGCCAGCGCGATGACCAGCACGATGACGAGGGCTGCGCTCTCCACCGTTCGCTTTCCGTGAGGGAGGGGGAAGGGATGCCGACGGGATCGGCGCGACGAACGAAGAGTTCACCTGACGTTCGACCCTCGTTCACCGACGGTCGCGCAGTCATCCTCGCATCGTGCCCCACCGCGGTCAAACCGGACGCGGGCGCGGCACCGGACCGGCGGAGGACCGAGCCGGCGGCATCCCGGATCCGCACCGCCCCGGCGCGCGACGGAGCGTTAGCGTGGAGGGGTGACCGACACCGACGCACGTCCCGTCCCGCCCGTCGCCGACCGCCGCCCCGTCGCGCGCACGCATCACGGGGACACCTTCCACGACCCGTACGAGTGGTTCCGGGCCAAGGACGACGCGGACGTCACGTCCCACCTCGAGGCCGAGAACGCGTACACGCGCGAACGCACCGCCCACCTGGCGCAGCTGCGCGAGACGATCTTCGGCGAGATCAAGGGCCGGACCCTCGAGACCGACCTGTCGGTGCCCACGCGCCGCGGCGACTGGTGGTACTACGGCCGGACCGTCGCGGGGGCGCAGTACGGGATCCAGTGCCGCGCGCCCTTGGCATCCCCCGAGGACTGGACGCCCCCGGAGCTCGTCCCCGACGAGCCCGTCCCCGGCGAGCAGGTCCTCCTCGACGCCAACGTCGAGGCCGAGGGCCAGGAGTTCTTCTCCCTCGGCAGCTACAACGTCAGCGACGACGGCACCCTGCTGCTCTACGGCGTGGACGTCG
>VGAV01000112.1 GCA_016870695.1 Actinomycetota bacterium
CCAGCAGGCTCGCACCCACCTTGTGACCCTCGGCCACGAGGAAGGTGAACATCATGCCGCCGCCGACGAGGAGCTTGTCCACGCGCGGGAGCAGGTGCTCGATGACGCCCAGCTTGTCGCTGACCTTGGAGCCGCCGAGGACGACCGTGTACGGCCGCTCGGGGTTCTCGGTCAGGCGGTCGAGGACCTCGAGCTCCTTCTGGATGAGGAGGCCCGCGGCCGACGGCACGATCTGGGCGAGGTCGTAGACGCTGGCCTGCTTGCGGTGCACGACGCCGAAGCCGTCGGACACCAGCGCGTCGCCGAGGGCGGCCAGCTCGCGGGCGAACGCCTGGCGCTCGGCCTCGTCCTTCGAGGTCTCCCCCGCGTTGAAGCGGAGGTTCTCGATGACGGCGATCTCCCCGTCCTCCAGCGCCGCGACCGCGTCGCGGGCCGACTCGCCGACGGTGTCGCGCGCGAAGGCGACCGGCTGGCCGAGAAGCTCGGAGAGGCGCTGCGCGACGGGCTCGAGGGAGTACTTCGGGTCGGGCGCCCCGTCGGGGCGGCCCAGGTGCGAGCACACGACCACACGCGCGCCGGCGTTGATCAGTGCGTTGAGGGTCGGCAGCGACGCGCGCACGCGGCCATCGTCCGTGATGATCCCGTCCTTCAGGGGGACGTTGAGATCACAACGGACGATGACACGCGTGCCGGCGAGCGACCCCAGCGAATCGAGGGTGCGCAGAGCCATGGAGGGTTACAGGCGCTCGGCGACGTACTCGGTGAGGTCGACGAGGCGGTTCGAGTAGCCCCACTCGTTGTCGTACCAGGACGACAGCTTCACCTGGTTGCCGATGACGCGCAGCAGACCGGCGTCGAAGATCGACGAGTGCGGGTCGGTGACGATGTCGCTCGAGACGATCTCGTCCTCGGTGTACTTCAGGATGCCCTTGAGCGGGCCCTCGGCGGCGGCCTTGTACGCGGCCTTGACCTCGTCGAGGGTGACCTCGCGCGAGGCCTCGACCGTCAGGTCGGTGATCGAACCGGTGGGGATCGGCACGCGCAGCGCGAAGCCGTCGAGCTTGCCCTTGAGCTCGGGCAGGACGAGGCCGATGGCCTTGGCCGCACCGGTCGAGGTGGGGACGATGTTGACCGCGGCGGCGCGGGCACGGCGCAGGTCGCTGTGCGGACCGTCCTGCAGGTTCTGGTCGGCGGTGTACGCGTGGACCGTGGTCATCAGACCGCGCTCGATGCCGAAGGCGTCGTTGAAGACCTTGGCCAGGGGCGCGAGGCAGTTGGTGGTGCACGACGCGTTCGAGATGATGACGTCGGTCTCGGGGTTGTACGTGTCCTCGTTCACGCCCATGACGATCGTGGCGTCGTCACCGGTCGCGGGGGCCGAGATGAGCACCTTCTTGGCGCCGCCGGCGATGTGCTTCTTCGCGTCCTCGGCCTTGGTGAAACGACCGGTCGACTCGATGACGATGTCGACGCCCAGCTCGCCCCAGGGGAGGTTGGCGGGGTCGCGCTCCTCAAAGACCTTGATGGTCTTGCCACCGACGGTGATCGAGTCCTCGTCGTACGAGACCTCCTGGTCGAGACGACCCGTGATGGAGTCGTACTTCAGCAGGTGGGCCAGCGTCTTGTTGTCGGTGAGGTCGTTGACCGCGACGATGTCGAGGTCAGCGCCCTGCGCGAGAGCCGCGCGAAGGTAGTTGCGTCCGATACGGCCGAAGCCGTTGATTCCGATCTTGACGGTCACGGAATTTCTCCTGAATCAGTCATGCGCGAGAGTGCGCGAGAGTGCGATATTCGCGGGAGGGAACGGCGTCCCGGCGGGGTGTCCACCGGGACGCCCAGCCGTTTACGACAGTACCAGCAGACCCGACGTCTTCTCGCGGGCGGCGGCGAAGCGCTCCTGCGCATCGGCCCAGTTCGCGATGTTCCAGAACGCCTTCACGTAGTCGGCGCGGACGTTCTTGTAGTCGAGGTAGTAGGCGTGCTCCCAGACGTCCAGGAGGAGCAGCGGAACGGTGCCCGCGACGATCTGACCCTGCTGGTCGAAGAACTGCTGGATGACCAGGTTCTCGCCGATCGAGTCCCAGAACAGGCCGGCCCAGCCGGAGCCCTGGACGCCGAGCGCGGCGGCGGTGAACTGCGCGCGGAACGCGTCGAACGAGCCGAACTGGTCGTCGATGGCCGACTCGAGGTCGCCGGTCGGCTTGTCGCCGCCGTTGGGCGAGAGGTTCGTCCAGAAGATCGAGTGGTTGGTGTGACCGCCGAGGTTGAACGCGAGGTCCTTCTGCAGGCGGTTGATGTTGGCGAAATCGTTCTTCTCGCGGGCCTCGGCGAGGAGGTCGAGGGTGGTGTTCGCCCCGTTGACATACGTCTGGTGGTGCTTGCTGTGGTGCAGCTCCATGATGGTCGCGCTGATGTGCGGCTCCAGCGCGGAGTAGTCGTAGGGCAGTTCGGGCAGCGTGTACTTCGCCATGTTCTCTACTTCCGAATCGGCGCTGCACCGAGACCTCGGCGCAGCGAGGGTGACGTGTTCATCCTAGTGAGGGCCAACGCACCGACCACGGGGTTGCTTCCCCGCATGACGGCGGTTAACGACGAATGGATGCCTCGGGCGGGAGGCATCCATTCGGGGAGGGCCGAGTCAGTCGGAGGCGCCGACGGGGACGGCCGCCTCGGTGCCGGGGATGCCCTCGACCTCCGCCTTCTTGTCGGCCATCGCCAGGAGCCGGCGGATGCGTCCGGCCACGGCGTCCTTGGTCAGGGGCGGGTCGGCGTGGTGGCCGAGCTCGTCGAGGCTCGCGTCGCGGTGCGCCAGGCGCAGCGCGCCGGCCTGCTGCAGGTGGTCGGGGACGTCGTCGCCGAGGATCTCCAGCGCCCGCTCGACGCGCGCGCACGCGGCGACGGCGGCCTGGGCGGAGCGGCGCAGGTTCGCGTCGTCGAAGTTGACGAGGCGGTTCACGCCCGCCCGCACCTCGCGGCGCTGACGCATCTGGTCCCACTCGCCGGCGGTGCGACGGGCGCCCATCTCGTACAGGGCGCCGCGGATGGCCTCGCCGTCGCGCACCACGACGCGCGGGACGCCGCGCACCTCGCGGGCCTTGGCGGGGATGCCGATGCGGTGGCCGGCGCCGACGAGGGCCATCGCCGCCTCGGACGACGGGCAGGAGATCTCGAGCGCGGCCGAGCGGCCCGGGTCGCTGAGGGAGCCGGTCGCGAGGAACGCGCCGCGCCAGATGGCGGCGAGGTCGGGACGGGAGCCGGTGGTGAGCTTGTTCGGCAGGCCGCGGACGGGACGGCGACGCTGGTCGAGCAGACCGGTCTGACGGGCCAGGGTCTCCCCCGCCTCGATGACGCGGACGGCGTAGTGGCCGCCGGTGCGTCCGCCCGACCCCTGCACGTGGTGCAGCTCGGGACGGACCCCGTAGAGCTCCATGAGGTCGCGGGCGACGCGGCGAGCGAGGATGTCGGAGTCCAGCTCGGCCTCGACGGCGACGCGGTTGGCGATGGAGTGCAGGCCCCCCGAGAAGCGCAGGATCGCGGTCAGCTCCGCCACGCGGGCCGTCGGACGCGGGTCGCGTACGGTGGTCAGCTCGGCCTTCACGTCGGCGGTCAGGGGCACGGTACTCCTCGGGTCGGGGGGTGCGGGGGCAAGGGTACAGCCTACTCGCGACCGAGGTCCCGGTGAGCCACCCGCACGGCCACGCCCGGCACGTCCTCCAGTCGCGCGGCCAGTTCCCGCGTCATCACGACGGAGCGGTGCTTGCCCCCCGTGCAGCCGATCGCGATGACCGAATGGCGCTTGTTCTCGCGCTGGTAGCCCTCCAGCACGGGGCGCAGCGCCGCCGCGTACGCCTCGAGGAACGCCTCCGCGCCCTCCTGGCCCAGCACGTACTCGCGGACGCGCGGGTCCTCCCCCGTGAGCGGGCGCAGGTTCTCGCTCCAGAACGGGTTCGGCAGGAACCGCATGTCGGCCACGAGGTCGACGTCCGGCGGCAGTCCGTACTTGAAGCCGAAGCTCATCATGGTGACGGTGTGGCGCGCCGCGCCCTCGTCGCCGAAGAGCGCCACGGTGCGCAGCGACAGCTGGTGCACGTTCGAGGTCGACGTATCGATCACGACGTCCGCCGCCTCGCGGAGCGGCGCGAGCCGTTCGCGCTCTCTCCGGATGCCGTCCAGGATCGTGCCCTCGCCCTGCAGCGGGTGCGGGCGACGCACGGCCTCGAAGCGTCGCACGAGCACGTCGTCGGCGGCATCCAGGAACACCACGCGCACCTGCCGGCCGCCCTGCAGGGTCCGCATCGCCTCGGGGAGGTCGCCGAAGAGGGTGCGCCCGCGGACGTCGACCACGACGGCGACACGCGGCACCGCCCCGGCCGCCATCTCGGACAGCTCGAGCAGGGGGCGCAGCATGCGCGGCGGGAGGTTGTCGACCACGTACCAGTCGAGGTCCTCGAGGGCGTTGGCGACGGTGGACCGGCCGGCCCCCGACATGCCCGTGACGATCAGCACCTCGCCGGGGTCGTCGTTCGCCGACTCCATGGTTCCGCTCCTCTGGTCGAGTGCGCCCGCTCGGCGCTCCGTCCGGTGCGCGGCGCCGCGTGCGCCGTTCCCGTCGTCGGAGTGCCCGTCGCGCGTGTCCGCGCCGTGTCAGCCTACCGAGACAGACGCTCGTGGATCGACTCGGCGAGCTTCGGTCCGATGCCGGGCAGGGCCGTGATCTCCTCGGGTGCGGCGTTCTTCAGCGCCGTGACCGAGCCGAAGTGGCGCAGCAGCGCCTTGATGCGGGCGTCGCCGAGGCCGGGCACCTCCGCCAGCACGCTGGAGATGTCGCGCTTGCGCTTCTTGCGCTGGTGGGTGATGGCGAACCGGTGCGCCTCGTCGCGGAGGCGTTGCAGCAGGTACAGCGCCTCCGACGTGCGCGGCAGGATGACGGGGTACTCCTCCCCGGGCAGCCAGACCTCCTCGAGGCGCTTCGCGATGCCGCAGAGGGCGATCTCCTCGTGCCCCGCGTCGGCGAGGGCGCGGGCGGCGGCGGCCACCTGCGGCTGCCCGCCGTCGACGACGAGCAGCTGCGGACGGTAGGCGAAGCGGGGACGCTTGCGGGTCGTGACGACGTCGCCGTCGGCGGTGACCGCGTCGCTCTCGGGGTCGGCGACGATGGCGCCGTGGATGGTCTCGGGCTCGTCCTCCTCGTCCGGCCGGTCGAGGTACGCCAGCCGGCGGGTGAGCACCTGGTAGAGCGAGTCCGTGTCGTCGGTCGTCTCGGCCACGCCGAACGAGCGGTACTGGTCCTTGCGCGGCAGACCGTCCTCGAACACGACCATGGATGCCACGACGTTGGTGCCCGCGAGATGGGAGACGTCGTAGCACTCGATGCGCAGCGGCGCCTCGGTGAGGCCGAGCGCCTCCTGCAGGTCGGTGAGGGCCTGCGACCGGGCGACGTAGTCACTGGTGCGACGGGTCTTGTGGAGCATGAGCGCCTGCTGCGCGTTGAGCGTCGCCGTCTTGAGCAGGTCCGCCTTGCGGCCGCGCTGGGCGACCTGCAGCGAGACGGGACGCCCGCGGCGCTCCCGCAGCCAGGCCTCGAGCTGCTCGGCGTCGTCGGGGAGCTCCGGGACGAGCACCTGCCGCGGGATGTCGGAGGCCGCGGCATCCCCGTAGGTGCGCTGCAGCACCTGGTCGACGAGGTCGGCGCCGGAGATGTCGATCTCCTTCTCGATGGTCGTCGCCCGGACCCCGCGGACGCGGCCCCCGCGGACGACGAAGTGCTGCACCGTCGCGGCGAGCTCGTCCTCGGCGATGCCGAAGAGGTCGGCGTCGGTGTCAGAGGCCAGGACGAGCGCGCTCCGGCCGAGGACGGCGTCGATCGCCTGCAGCTTGTCGCGGTAGCGGGCGGCCGCCTCGTAGTCCATCGCGGCCGACGCCTCCTGCATGCGCGCGGTGAGAGCCTTGGCGAAGCGCTGGTCGCCCCCCGCCATGAACGCGACGAAGTCGTCGACGACCGCGCGGTGCTCCTCGATCGTGACCTTCATCGAGCACGGTCCGCCGCACCGGCCGATCTGGCCCGGGAAGCACGGTCGCCCGGACTGCATCGCCTTCTTGTAGGAGGAGTCGCTGCAGGTGCGGATGGGGAAGACCTTGATCATCAGGTCGATCGTGTCGTGCACCGCCCAGACCTTTGGGTACGGCCCGAAGTACTTGGCCCCCCGGATCTTGGGATTGCGCGTCACGATGACCCGGGGCGCCTCGTCGCCGAGGGTGATCGCCATGAAGGGGTAGGACTTGTCGTCGCGGTACTTGACGTTGAACGGCGGATCGAACTCCTTGATCCACATGTACTCCAGCTGCAGCGAGTCGACGTCGCTGGCCACGACGGTCCACTCGACGGACGCGGCCGTCGTCACCATGCGTCGGGTCCGCTCGTGCAGGGAGTGCAGCGGCGCGAAGTAGTTCGACAGCCGCGCGCGGAGGTTCTTCGCCTTGCCGACGTACAGCACGCGCCCCTCCGCGTCGCGGAACCGGTAGACCCCCGGATTGGTGGGGATCTCGCCCGGCGCCGGACGGTAGGAGAGGTGCGACAGACGTTCTCGCGTCGGCACGGCTCAGGCTCCCTGGCCGGCCAGCTCCGGCTCGCGCTCCGCGGCGATCGCGTCGAGGTTGCGCTGCGCGCCGGTCCGCCCGGTCTCGAGCAGCTCGGCGAGGAAGGCACCGGTGTGGCTCTCTGCGACGCGTGCGACCTGCTCCGGCGTCCCCGTGGCCACGATCGTGCCGCCGCCGGCGCCGCCCTCCGGTCCGAGGTCGATGACCCAGTCCGAGCTCTTGATGACGTCGAGGTTGTGCTCGATGACGATGACGGTGTTGCCCTTGTCGACGAGACCGTTCAGCACCTTCAGCAGAAGGGAGACGTCCTCGAAGTGCAGACCCGTGGTCGGCTCGTCGAGCACGTAGATCGATCGGCCGTTGCTCCGGCGCTGCAGCTCGGTCGCGAGCTTGACGCGCTGCGCCTCGCCGCCGGACAGCGTGGTGGCCGACTGCCCGAGGCGGACGTAGCCGAGACCCACGTCGACCAGCGTCTTGAGGTAGCGGTGAATCGCCTGGATCGGCTCGAAGAACTCCGCGGCCTCCGAGATCGGCATCTCGAGCACCTCGGCGATGTTCTTGCCCTTGTAGTGCACCGACAGGGTGTCGCGGTTGTATCGCTTGCCGTGGCAGACCTCGCAGTCGACGTACACGTCGGGCAGGAAGTTCATCTCGATCTTCAGCGT
>VGAV01000113.1 GCA_016870695.1 Actinomycetota bacterium
CATCCCCGCCGGTTCCACCCTCGCCGCGCTCGCCGCGGGCTCCGCCGTGGTCATCAAGCCCGCCGCCCTCGCCGAGCGATCCGGCGCCGTGATGGTCGAGGCCCTGTGGGAGGCGGGCGTGCCCCGGGACGTGCTGCGGCTCGTCCAGCTGTCCGAGCAGGACCTCGGCCGGCAGCTGCTCACGCACGACGCCGTCGACCGAGTCGTGCTGACCGGTGCGTACGAGACGGCCGAGCTGTTCCGCTCCTTCCGCCCCGACCTCCCGCTGCTCGCCGAGACCAGCGGCAAGAACGCGGTGATCGTCACGCCGTCCGCCGACCTCGACCTCGCCGCGAAGGACGTCGCCCTCTCGGCGTTCGGTCACGCCGGGCAGAAGTGCTCGGCGGCATCCCTCGTCGTCCTCGTCGGCTCGGTGGGGCGCTCCCGCCGGTTCCGGGATCAGCTCGTCGACGCCGTCACCTCGCTGGAGGTCGGGATGCCGTGGGAGCCCGCGTCCCGCATCGGACCCCTCATCGAGCCCGCGCAGGGCAAGCTGCTGCGCGCGCTGACCACCCTCGAGCCCGGCCAGCGCTGGGTCGTCATGCCGGAGAAGCTCGACGAAGAGGGTCGGCTGTGGCGTCCCGGCGTCCGCGAGGGCGTGCGCCCCGGCAGCGAGTTCCACCGCACGGAGTACTTCGGTCCCGTGCTCGGCATCATGACGGCGGAGACCCTCGACGAGGCGATCGACATCGTGAACGCCATCGAGTACGGCCTCACCACCGGCCTGCACTCGCTCGACGAGGACGAGATCCAGCAGTGGCTCGCCCGCATCGAGGCCGGCAACCTGTACGTCAACCGCGGGACCACCGGCGCCATCGTGCAGCGGCAGCCCTTCGGCGGCTGGAAGAAGTCCGCCGTCGGCGCGGGCACCAAGGCCGGCGGACCGCACTACCTCTTCGGGTTCGGTTCGTGGACGGATGCCGCCCCCGCGCTCATTTCCGCCGGGACGTCCGGTTCCGACGCGCTCGCCGCGCCGGCGCTGGCCGCCGTGCCCGCCGACGAGCGGGACTGGCTGGCGCAGGCTCTCGCGTCCGACGCCGCCGCGTGGGCGACGGAGTTCTCGCTCGCCCGCGACGTGACCGGTCTGGAGTCGGAGCAGAACGTCCTCCGCTACGCCGCGGTGCCGGTGACGGTCCGCGTCGAGGAGGCGACGCTGTCCGCGGTCGTGCGCGTCGTCGCCGCGGGCGTCCGCGCCGGGTCGGAGGTCACCGTGAGCGCGGCGAGCGAGCTCCCCGCGGCCGTGCGGGCATGGCTCGAGGGCGCGGGCGTCCGCGGAGTGGTCGAGGACGGCGAGAGCTGGGCGCGTCGCGCCGCGCGTCTCGCGCGGACCGGGGGCCGTGTGCGTCTGCTGGGCGGGTCGGTCGCGGCCCTCGCCGAGGCGACGGGCGGGTCGCCGTCGGTCGCCGTCTACGCCGGCGACGTCACGCGTGCCGGGCGTGTCGAGCTGCTTCCGTTCCTGCACGAGCAGGCGGTCTCGGTCACCGCGCACCGGTTCGGGACGCCGCGGCGCTACGTCGTGCCGGCTCTCGTCGGCTGAGCCCGGGCACCCGCTCCGGACGCCGCGACCGTCAGGCTGTGCCGAGGTCCGCGATACGGGCGGCGGCTCGGCGCACCGACTCCGGCACGGGAGTCCCGGAGGCCGTCTGCGGCGCGGTGACGGGGTCCCCGGCGACCGTCCGCAGGGGGAGCATGCCGGCCCACACGGTCCGGTCCTCGCCGTCCCCGTCCACCTCGGCGAGGGAGCCGGCGTTGTCCTTCACGCTCGCCTGGTCCAGGGGGAGGCGGAGGACCATCGTCGCCGCGATCTCCCGAGCCGTCATCGGGCGGACGTCGGCCTCGCGTCCCGGCATGAGGTGTTCGGACAGGCGGGAGAGGGCGACCTCCTTCTCCGCGGCTCCGACCGCGGCGGCGGTGCCGTGGACGACGGCGCAGCGGTAGCGCATGGAACTGTCGAAGAGGGAGCGGGCGTACTTGAGGCCGAGCAGGTGGGTGACCGTCAGGCAGACGGGAGCCCCGTCGGCGATCCGGCGGAAGAAGTCGCTCCCCGTCGAGCCGTGGAACAGCACGGAGTCGTCGTCGCGGGCGATGCCCACCGGGAGGGCGATCGGACGGTCGTCGCGGACGACCGCCAGCGTTCCGGAGAGCGCCCCGTCGAGGACGTCGTACAGCGCTGCGCGGTCGGTGCGTTGATGGCGGGCTCCCCGCCGGACACGAGTGAGCGAGGTGAGGGGGAGTTCGGTCATGCGTCGAGTACAGCCGCCCGCCTGGACCAGTGGGTAGTCCGGATCCGGCTCATTCGGGTGGACCACTGTGTCAGAGTGGGAGCGTGATCTCGCTCGGGCTGGTGAACCGCTCCTCCCCGTCTCCTCTGCACCAGCAGATCGCCGCCGGACTGCGTTCGGCCATCGTCACGGGGCGGGTCGCCGGTGGGGAGACGGTGCCGTCGACGCGCTCCCTCGCCGCGGACCTGGGGGTGGCGCGCGGCACGGTCGTCGCCGCCTACGAGACCCTTCTCGGAGAGGGATATCTGCTCTCGCGAGCGGGCGGGGGCACCGTCGTCGCGGAAGTGGCGCACGGGGGCGGCGGCGTCGTCGCCGACGGCGTGCCGCGGGAGCGGTCGACGCCGGGGGACGGGGGATCGGACGGCCCCGGTCCGACGGACACCCGCGACCTCCGCCCGGGACGGCCCAGCACGCGCGGTCTTCCCGACGCGTCGTGGCGGTCCGCGTGGCGACGGGCGGCGGCGGCTCCGGTGCCCGCGGACGTCGCGCCCTCTTCGGTTCTGGGGACGCCGCACCTCCGGGAGGAGATCGCGGCGCATCTCGGGCGGACCCGGGGGATGGGCGTCGCGCCCGGCGACGTGATCGTGACCGCCGGCACCAGTGACGCGCTGCTGCTGATGTTCTCCGCCGTGCCGCGGAGGGCCGGGGCTCGGTTGCGCGTCGGCGTGGAGGATCCCGGGTATCGGAGGGTGCCGAGGATTCTTCGCCGTCTCGGGGCCGAGGTCGTCGGCATCCCGGTCCGTTCGGACACGGGCCTGGACCTCGACGCTCTCGAGGGACAGGCGGATCTGGATGCCGTCGTCGTCACTCCTCAGCACCACTACCCGCTGGGGAGTCGTCTGAGCGGCCCCGAGCGCGCCCGTCTGCTGGCGTGGGCCGAACGGTCGGGCGCCGTCGTGATCGAGGACGACTACGACAGCGAGTTCCCGCACGGACGTGCGCCCCTCCCGCCGCTGCACCTCATCGACCCCGCTCGGGTGGTCCTGATCGGGAGTCTGTCGAAGGTTCTCACGCCGGCGCTGCGGTGCGGATGGCTGGTGGCGTCGGGCGACATCCGGGATCGCCTGGTGGCCGCGCGCGAGGACCTGGATCTGCCCGTGTCCGTCGTGCAGATGGATGCCCTGGCCCGATACCTCGCCACGGGCGCGCTCGCGCGGCACACCGCCCGCCGTCGCCGGGACTACCGACACCGGCGAGCGCTGCTGCTCGAGGCCTTCGCGGATGTGCCCGAGATCAGCCTCACGGCGATGGACGGCGGGCTCCACGCCGTCGCGCTCCTTCGTTGGGCGACGCCGCGCGACGAACGCGAGATCGTGGCCGAGCTGGGGGAGCGCGGCATCCAGGTCGCGGGGATGTCGTCGTACGCCGTCTCGCCTTCTTCTGCGCACGTTCCGGTCGGTCTCGTCTTCGGTTATGCGGCGCCCACGACGGTGGAGCTGACGGCAGGCGTCGCGGAGATCATCGAGGTCGTGCGGCGCCGGGCGCAGGCGCGCACCTGACCGAGCGGGGACGTGAAAGCTGCGGGGGCGGGCTGCGGGCGCAGCGACCGTCAGGCTGTGCCGAGGTCCGCAGTCAGGGCGGCGGCTCGGCGCACCGACTCCGGGGCGCGCCACTGACCGCCCGCGGGGCGCAGCGGGAGGAGGGCTGCGTCCTTCGGGTGCAGGGCGGGGTCGGGGCCGCGCCGATCTGCGCGAGCGTCCGCTCGTCCGCGACGCTGCCCTCGTCGTTCCCGGCAGGTGTCCCTTCCGTCCCGTCGGCTTCTGACCCTCCCATCGAGGCGAAAGACGGTTCTCGGTTCCCGGCGGTCGGTGATCCGTCGATCCCAGCGGGGATCGACCCAGGGTCATCCCGGGAACCGAGAAGCGCTACGCCCCGAGGATCTCCAGCGCCGCCATCGCGGCGTTCTGCCCGCCGATGCCGCTCACGGCGCCGCCGCGCCGCGCTCCCGATCCGCACAGGAGGATGCGGGCGTGCGCCGTCTCCACGCCCCAGCGGGCCGCCGGACGCGTCGCCCGCCCCTCCGACCACGGCCACGACAGGCCGCCGTGGAAGATGTCGCCGCCGGTCAGGTTCAGCGCACGCTCGAGATCGCTCGTCGTCTTCGCCTCGATGCACAGAGTGCCCTCGGGTGTCCGCATGATGCAGTCGCGCAGCGGCTCGTCGAGGACGGACTCCAGCGAGTGCTGCGCCGCCGCGAGCAGGCGTGCGCCGGCCGCGACCGGGTCCTCCTCGGCGATGAGTCGGTGCGGCACGTGGAGCCCGAACAGGGTCAGGGTCTGGGCGCCGCTCTCGCGCAGCTCGGGTCCGAGGATGGAGGGGTCGGTCAGCGAGTGGCAGTACACCTCCACCGGCAGCGGGTCGGGCAGCATCCCGCCGGTCGCGGCGATGAAGGCGGAGTCCAGCTGCGTGAGGGACTCGTTGACGTGCAGCGTCCCCGAGAACGCGGCCTCGGGCGACACCGCGGCGTCCTTCAGACGCGGCAGCCGCGACAGGAGCATGTTGACCTTGATCTGCGACCCCTCCGGCTCCGGGGACGCGCCGACCGACGTCCCGCCCGCCGTGAGCAGGTCGGCGAGCACCGCCGGTCCGACGCCGCTGAGCACCAGCGCTCCCCGGAACGAGACGGGCCGGTCGGTCACCCCGTGGACCTCGCCGTCCGGCGTGACCGAGATCACCTCGACGCCCGTGAGGATCTCCGCGCCCGCCTCCCGTGCGGCGCGCTCGAGCTCGGCCGTCACGGCGCCCATGCCGCCGACGGGCACGTTCCAGTCCCCGCCGACCACGTGATAGAGGAAGCACCGGTTCTGCGCGAGGGACGGATCATCGGATGCCGCGAAGGTGCCGATCAGCCCGTCCGTGAGAGCCACGCCGCGCACGAGGTCGGTCTCGAGCGACGACCGCAGCAGATCGCCGAGCGGGCGCTCCGTCAGGGCCGTCCACAGCTCGTCGTCCGCAACCCGCTCCCGGAGCTCGTCCGCCGTCGGCAGCGGCTCGGTCATCGTGGGGAACACGGCCCGCGCCAGCTTCGCGAGACGTTCGTTGAAGGCCCGGTATCGCGCGGCCTCGTCGGCGTCGCCGAACGTCCGCGTGAACGAGTCCTCGGTCGCCGCGGCATCCCTCGTGTCGATGAGCACACCGCGCGACGGGTCCGTGGGGTCGGGGGTGTACGACGAGTAGCGCCGCCGGCGCAGGTCGATCCGTAGCCCGAGATCGGCGACGATCCGCGGGGGCAGGAGGCTCACGAGGTAGGAGTACCGCGAGACGCGCGCGTCGACGCCGCGCCAGGGTCGTTCGGAGACGGCCGCGCCGCCCACGGCATCCAGGCGTTCCAGGACCACCACTTTTCGCCCCGCGCGGGCCAGGTAGGCGGCGGCGACGAGCGCGTTGTGCCCGCCTCCCACGATGACGACGTCGTAGCGGGTGGTGTCGGCGAGATTCATGCGCCCACGCTAGCGAAGCGCCGTCGACGAACGAATGGATGCCACCGCCCTTGCGCTCGAAACGTTCACCTCTCCACAGGCTGACTCTGCTGCATGTTCTTCTCCTGGCCCGGGCTGTCCCGCTCGCGCGCAGTAGCGTGGATGCCATGACCCTCGCTGCGGACCTGCTCGACATCGCCACGCGCATCGCGCGCGACGCCGGGGCGCTCGCCCACCGACGCCGGCAGGAGGGGGTGACCGTCGCCGCGACCAAGTCCGCGGCGGCCGACATCGTCACCGCCGCCGATCGCGAGGTGGAGGCGTACATCCGCGCCGAGCTGGCCCGCGAGCGACCGGGCGACGGGTTCTTCGGCGAGGAGTCCGGCGCGGAGGAGGGCGAGACCGGCATCACGTGGGTCGTCGACCCGATCGACGGCACCGTCAACTACGCCTACGGCATCCCCGCCTGGGCCGTGAGCATCGCGGCGGTCGAAGGTCCGCCGGACACCGCCTCGTGGACGGCCCTCGCCGGCGTGGTGTTCAACCCGGTCACCGGCGAGCTCTTCCGCGCGTCGCGCGGCGGCGGCGCGTGGCTGGGCGACCAGCGTCTCGCGGTGTCCGAGGTCGGTCCGGCCGGCGGTCTCATCGCCACCGGCTTCGGCTACGACCCGGCCACCCACGCGCCCGCCCTGGAGCAGCTGTCGCGGGTCATGCCGATCGCCCGTGACGTCCGGCGCATCGGCGCGGCATCCCTCGACCTCGCCTCCGTCGCGGCCGGAAGGATGGACGCCTATTACGAGCGCGGCACCCATCCGTGGGACCACGCGGCGGGCGCCCTGCTGGTCGCGGAGGCCGGCGGAACCCTCGGCGGCGCGCCGGGCGGACGGCCCGGACGCGGCATGGTGATCGCCGCAGGAGCGGAGTTCTTCCCGGTGCTGGAGGCGGTTCTGGACTACTGATACCGCTCACCGATCCCGGACTCCGCGGACGGATTCGCCGCCGCACATGGCTTTCCCAGACCGTCCGGGGTAATGTGTTTACCCGATCGTTATCTTCGCTGCCCGAACGGCGAAGGTGGCCAGAAGCCCCGAAAGCCCGAAGCCGTCGCTGCTGCGACACGACACGAGAGCCCCCGCGCGTTGCCGTCAGAAGCCCCCGAGACTGAGCCCGCCCGTACACGGCGATCCAGTCGACCCACTTCCGCGCCCGCGTCCCACCCGCACCTCACGCGGGCCGAGATGCGCCGCCGCGCGACCGTCACGGTCGACACCGACTCCTCCGAGACCCCGGCTGCGACCGCGGTCCTGGCCTCGGCCGTCGCCGTGGACGAGGCGGCCGACGCCGCCCCCCTCGATCCGGCACCGGTCGACGCCGACGCCGCCGCGCAGCCCGCCATGGTCGAGCAGGTGGCCGCCGCGGTCGTCGAGACCGTCCTCGCCGCCACGATCCAGCCGACCCTTCCGGCCCGCCGGCGCCGCTCGAAGTCGGCCGCTGCGTCCACGCCGGCCGCCGCGTCGACG
>VGAV01000114.1 GCA_016870695.1 Actinomycetota bacterium
GAGGACCTCCTGGCATCCGGAGTCTGGAACACCCTGAGCTTCGGCCCGGCCATCGTCGAGGACGGGCAGGTCGTCGACGGCATCGACAGCGTCGAGGTGGACACCAACGTCGGCAACCACTCGATCCAGGGCGACCAGCCGCGCACGGCGGTCGGCGTGATCGACGAGAACCATCTCGTGTTCGTCGTCGTCGACGGCCGGCAGGAGGGGTACAGCGAGGGCGTCACGCTGCCCGAGCTGGCCGACATCATGCTCTCGCTCAGCGCCACGACCGCCTACAACCTCGACGGCGGCGGGTCGTCGACGATGTACTTCAACGGCGAGGTGGTCAACTCGCCGTCGAACGGCGGCGAGCGCGGCACCAGCGACATCCTCTACGTGGCGGGCTGAGCGGTGTTCGTCCTCATCCCCGCGTTCGAGCCGGGCCCGCGCCTGCCCAGCCTCATCGGCGAGCTGCGCCGCGCGGATCCCGACCTGGAGGTGCTCGTCGTCGACGACGGCAGCGGCCCCGCCTTCGCGCCCGTCTTCGCCGCCGCCCGCGACGAGGGCGCGCGGGTCCTCGTCCACCCCGCGAACCGCGGCAAGGGCGCGGCGCTCAAGACCGGGTTCGCCCGCATCGCCGCCGAGCAACCGGATGCCGACGTCGTCACGGCCGACGCCGACGGACAGCACACGCCGACCGACGTGTGCCGCGTGGCAGAGGCGTTGCGCACCGACGCGGCGGATGGCCGGAGCGCGCTGGTGCTCGGCGTCCGCGGGTTCCGCGGCGACGTCCCCCTGCGCAGCCGCGTCGGCAACGCGGCCGCACGAGGACTGTTCCGGCTCGCTACCGGACGGCAGGTCACCGACACGCAGACCGGACTCCGCGGCATCCCGTCCGACCGTCTCGTCTGGGCGCTGAGCGTCCCGGGCGACGGCTTCGAGTACGAGCAGCGGATGCTGCTGCGCCTGAGCCCCGACGGGATCGCCGCCCACGAGGTGCCCATCGACACGGTCTACCTCGACCGCAACGCGTCGAGCCATTTCCGTCCGGTGCGCGACTCGCTGCGGGTGCTGCTGCCGGTGCTGCTGTTCGCGTCGTCGTCGCTCGCCGCGTTCGTCGTGGACACGGTGGCGCTGCTCCTCCTGCAGGCGCTGACGGGCTGGCTGGTCCCGTCCATCGTCGCGGCGCGTCTGCTGTCGGCGAGCGCGAACTTCCTCGTCAATCGGCGGGTGGTCTTCCGCGCCCAGGGCGGCCCGCTCGTCGGACAGGCGGTGCGGTACGGGGTGCTGGCCCTGGCCCTGTTGGCATCCAACATCGCCTGGATGTCCTTCCTCACCGAGCACGGGCTGGCCCTGCTGCCCGCGAAGGTCGTCACCGAGGGGGTGCTGTCCGTCCTCAGCTACGGCGTCCAGCGATCGCTGGTCTTCCCGCGGATGGATGCCGCCGGCCCGCCGCCCCGCCCGATCTCGCGGCCCGGCGCGCCCGCTGCCGCCCCGCGCGCCCCGGCCTCCGCCCCCGCCCCGCACGCCTCCTCCACAGCCGGCGTCACGGGCCCGTCGTCCACAGCGGACACCGCGGACGCCCCCGCCCCGACCCCCACCACGTCCGATCCCCTCACCGCAAGGAGCACCCCATGACCACCACCGCCCTCCTCCTGGCCGCGGCCGACCTCGTCGCCGCCGTCCTGCTCAGCGCCGTCTACTTCCAGCGGCATCGCCGCCGCGACCTCGTCGTCGCCTTCCTGGGGGTGAACGTCGGCGTCCTCGCCGTGGCCACCGTGCTCGGCACCGCGGAGGTCGCGCTGGGCCTCGGGCTCGGCCTGTTCGGCGTGCTGTCGATCATCCGGCTGCGGTCGAGCGAGATCACCCAGCGCGAGGTCGCCTACTACTTCGCCGCTCTCGCGATCGGTCTTATCTGCGGCCTGCCCCACGCCGACCTCGTCACTCCCCTGCTGCTCGTCGGACTGATCGTCGCGGTCCTCGTCGTCGCCGACCACCCGCGGGTGCTCTCGCGGTCCCGGCATCAGGTCGTGCACCTCGACCGCGCCATCGCGGACGAGACCGCGCTCCGCACGGAGCTCGAGCGCCTGCTCGGCGGCGAGGTGACCGGGCTCACGGTCCAGCAGCTCGACCTCGTCGACGACACCACGCTCGTCGACGTGCGGTACCGCCTGCGGAAAGCCGCGGCCCCCACCCCCCGACCCGCCGACGGCGCCCGCGCCGACACCCCCGCCGCGCGCCGCTCCGACGAGGACGGCACCGGCACCGGCATCGCCTTCGCCGACCTGATCGGCGGCGCCCGATGAGCCCCCGCGACCGCGCGACCGACGCCCTCGCCGCCCTCACGTCGGTCGGGCTCGACGCCCTGACCGCCGATGCGGCGCTCCTCACCCGGGTGGACCGCAAGTACGTGGTGCCGATGGATGCCGCCGTCTCCCTCCTCCACGCCCTCCACCGTTCCGCCGATGCCCCGTCCGCGCTGGAGATCGCGGGCGAGCGGGAGCTGGCCTACCGGTCGGTGTACTTCGACACCCCCGACCTGCTGAGCTTCCGCCTCGCCGCCCACGGCCGCCGCCGCCGGTTCAAGCTGCGGACGCGTACGTACCTCGACACGGGCGCCGCCTACCTCGAGATGAAGACGCGCGGAGCGCGCGGCCTCACCCGCAAGGAGCGCGACGAGTACGACATCGGCTCCGCCGAACGGCTCACCTCCGCGGCCCGCGACGACGTCGCCGAGGCGTTCGACGCGATCGGGGTCGCCCCCGCGCGCGCCGACGACCTCGACGCGCGGCTGCAGACCCGGTACCGGCGGGCGACGCTGCTGCTGCCCGGAATGACACCTTCGCGCGCCACCGTCGACCTCGACCTCGAATGGGTCGACGCGGACGGCGCCGGCTTCACCCTCCCCCGCTTCGCCATCGTCGAGACGAAGTCCCCCGGCCAGGCGGGAGCCCTCGACCGCGCCCTGTGGCGCGCCGGGCACCGCCCGCAGCGCGTGAGCAAGTACGCCACCGGGATGGCGGCGCTGCGCCCCGACCTGCCGCGGAACCGCTGGACCAGGGTCCTTTCCGGACCGTTCGCCTCCCCGGCATCCCTCTCCCCCTCCCGCGCCGCTCGAAAGGACACGCCATGCGCCGCCGCCTGATCCCCCTGACCCTCCCCCTCGCCCTGGCGGGCCTCGTGCTCGCCGGATGCGCCGTCACCGCGCAGCCCGCCGCGACACCCTCGACCACGTCGCCGCTCAGCACCGAGTCGAGCGTGCAGACCACCATGGACGTCGACGCGGCCATCCCCGCGGCCGCCGCGGAGCTGCTCGCGGCGAACGCCGACGGCACCGTCGTGAACGACGACGAGTGGAGCACCGCGGATGCCGCGACGATCACCCTCTCCGGCTCCACCGCGTCCAGCGACGCGGACGGCGTCACCGTCGACGGCTCGACCGTCACCATCACGGCGGCCGGCGTCTACCGCCTCACCGGGACCCTCGACGGTCAGGTCGTCGTGGACGCCCCCGACGACGCGCAGGTGGTCCTCGTGCTCGACGGGGCGACGATCACGAGCACCTCAGGCTCGGCGATCCACGTGGTGACCGCCGACGACGTCGCCCTCTCGCTCGCCGACGGCTCGACGAACGCCGTCACCGCGGCGAGCTCGGCCGACGCCGAGGCGAGCGCGGCGATCTCCGCCGACAGCGACCTCACCGTCTCGGGCTCCGGCGCGCTCACGGTGAGCGACACCGGCAACGACGGCATCTCCGCCACCGACGACCTGGCCATCCTCGGCGGGACGATCACCGTGGATGCCGCCGACGACGCCCTCCGCGGCAAGGACTCCCTCGTGGTATCCGGCGGCACGCTCACCCTCACCGCCGGCGGGGACGCGCTGAAGAGCGACCAGACGGACGACGCCACCCAGGGCTACGTGTGGGTGTCCGGCGGCACGATCGACGCGACCGCGACCGACGACGGCATCGACGCGCAGACCGACGCCGTCGTCACGGGCGGCACCGTCGCGATCGCGGCCGAGGGCGACGGCATCCATTCCGAGACCGCCCTCGCGATCGCCGGGGGCGACATCACCGTCAGCCGGTCGAACGAGGGCATCGAGTCGGCCGACATCCGCATCGCCGGCGGCACGACCCGCGTCACCTCCTCCGACGACGGCGTGAACGCGTCGGGCACCACCACGTCCGGCGGCGGCGGGGGCGGCGGGATGCAGGACACCGGCGAGACCGTCACCATCTCGGACGGCACCCTCGTGATCGACGCGGAAGGCGACGGCCTCGACTCCAACGGCAGCATCACCATGACCGGCGGAGACGTCACCGTCTACGGACCCACCGGCCAGGGGAACGGGGCGCTCGACTCCAACGGCGGGCTCACCGTCACCGGCGGCACGCTCGTCGCGATCGGCAGCACGGGCATGGCGGAGTCGCCGGACGCCTCGTCGGCGCAGGGGTGGATCGCCGCGACGGCGTCGGGCTCCGCCGGGTCGACGGTGGAGATCCAGGATGCCACCGGCTCCGTCATCGCCACGTACACGGCCGAGAAGTCGTTCGGGTCGGTCGTGTTCTCGTCGTCGGCGGTGACCGACGGCCAGACCTACACGGTGAGCGTGGACGGCTCCGCGACGTCGGTGACCGCCGGGGTCGCCGCTGCGGGCGGCATGGGGATGGGCGGCGGCGGCCAGCGGCCCTGACGCCCGCCGCGGCCGGTTCGGGGCGCCTGCCGCGGGTTCGGGGCGTGAGATGTGCAGTGGGGCGGACGTAGGTCGCCCCGGTGCACGGATTGCGCCCCGATCCGTCACGTCCGGGTGAGGGCGGCACCGCCGACATGCAGAAGGACAACGGATGCCACCACCACGACGACTGCACCGATCACCGGCCCGATCAGGGCCGATCGGCCTTTGTCCTTCGCGACGATCACCCCCGCGGCCCCGAGGCCGACCGCGAGGATGACGGTGACGATGAGCCCGTAGCCGGCGACCGCGTACATCCTGTGGTCGCAGGACGAGGAGCACCCCACACTTCTGAACCCCTGCAGCTGCATCAAGATGATGGCGCCCGCTCCGAGCACGACGGTCCCCATCAAGACCAAGATCGCCCGCGAGACGTGATCCGGTCCGCTGGCCCGGGCCATCATTCCTCCGCCGTGTCACTGCGCGGGGGCACGGCCGAGCGGGCGTCGGTCGGATGGCCGTCCGCGAGACCCGCGACCTCATCGGCCAGGCGCGCGAGCGGCAGTCGTCCGTCGAGTTCGGCCGTGGCACTTCGACGCAGCAGCGGTTCGACCTCCGCGAAGTGTCGACGGATCCGGTCCTGCTCCTCGATCGTGCGCCCGTAGGAGTTGTTCGACCGCGTCCGGACGCGCTCGATGGCCACCTCGACCGGGACCGACAGCAGCACCACATGCTCGAAGCGGTCCAGGAAGTCGCCCTGGTTCTCGGCCGCTCCCGACACCACCACCGTTCGCTCGGTCCTCAACAGATCGCCCATTCGGGTGGCATCCCACGGTCCGCCCTCTCCGTCGGTCCACCCGTATAGGTCGGTGTCGACGGTGAGGTACCCGCGCGACGCCAGGACGTCCAGCACCGTCGACTTGCCGGTGCCCGACATCCCGGTGATGAGGACGCGCGCCATGCGAGCACGCTAGCGTGTGGGCCGGTTCGGGGCGCCTGCCGCGGATCGGGGCGTGAGATGTGCAGTGGGGCGGACGTAGGTCGCCCCACTGCACGAATCGCGCCCCGAACCGGGGGCCGGCGCCGCCGCGGCGCGTGGGAGGCTGACGGCGTGAAACTGTATTCGGACTTCGCGCCGCGGCGGACGCGGCAGATCGTGGCGGACGTCGTCGCGGTCGCGCTGATCGCCGTGAGCGTCGCCATGGGCATCCTGGTGTTCTCCGTGGTGAACGAGCTCGCCCAGTTCGGCCGGCAGATGCAGGATGCCGGCGCCGGACTGCAGTCGTCGATGACCGACGTCGGGGGTCGGCTGGGTGGCATCCCTCTCATCGGCGAGAGCATCCGCGACCCGTTCGACGCGGCGAGCAGCGCCGGAGAGACGCTGCAGTCCGCCGGTCAGACCGAGCAGGACCTCATCCTGCGGGCGGCGACCGCCCTCGGGATCGGCGTCGCGGCCGTTCCGATCCTCATCCTGCTGCTCGTGTGGCTCCTCCCCCGCATCCGGTTCGCCACCCGCGCCACGCGCACGCGGCAGATGATCCGCGCCGGCCTCGACGTCGACCTGCTCGCGCTCCGCGCCCTCACGAACCAGAAGGTCGGAACGATCGCCCGGATCGACCCCGACCCGCTCGGCGCCTGGCGTCGGAGGGACCCCGAGGTCATGAGGCAGCTTGCGAACCTGGAGCTGAGGTCCATCGGCATCCGGGTCCCCTGACCGCACCGCGGCGGTTCATCGAGGCGGGTGCGCCGCGACGAAAGCCCGGATGCGCTCAGCCGTCTGCACCGGCGCGGTGAAGTGCGCGAGGTGCCGGTGACCGGGGATGGTCGCGATGTCGGCGTCACGGGCGCGGGTGCGCAGAAGCGTCAGCCAGTCCTGGGAGGCGATGGGGTCGTCGCCGCCCCGCATGAGGAGGACGGGCGCGGTCACGTGCGCCACCCTGTCCTCGATCGGGTACCGCAGCATGTGTCGCGCCTGCCGGGCGTACCAGACCAGCCCGCAGCGGATGTAGTCACTGACGACGATGCCGAGCAGCCGGGGCGGCTCGAGCGCGGAGTCCCGCGCGAGGAGCAGCGCCTGGGTGATGGCCCCGCGGCGCCGGCTGTCGGCGACCGGACCGAGTGCCACGACCGCGCGGGCCAGATCCGGGCGGCGGACGGTGAGTTCCACGACCCACTGCGACCCCATCGACTGCCCCACGAGCACCGCGTCGCGGACGCCGAGGTCGTCGAGCACACCACCGAGGGCGTCGGCCGTCTCGCGGATGCCCGGCGAGCGCTCGGGCGTGGGGACGCCGGCGAAGCCGGGCAGGTCCACCGAGTGCACCTCGGCATCTTTCGCCAGCTCGTCGTGCAGGCGCCGCAGATAGCGGTGCGACATCCCGATCCCGTGGACGAGCACATAGGCGGTCGCACCCGGCCGCCGGGTCGAGAAGGACTGGAAAGGGAGGCCGTTCACGCGGTGGGAACGGGGAGGGGGCGTGCGCGTCACGTGCGCCACCGTAGGCGTGACGAGCGGGTGGGCGGTTGAGGGTTGCGGTGGTGAGGGCCCGA
>VGAV01000115.1 GCA_016870695.1 Actinomycetota bacterium
ACCGGCGCGCTCCTGCTCACCGCGCTCACCGGTCTCGGCGTCGCGCGTCTGTGCGCCGGCGCACGGCGTCGCCCGGTCGCGCGGATCGGCTTGGCGCTCGCCGTCGTCGGCTTCGGCGTCGCCGCGCTCGTCCCCGCGCTCATCCCGGCCGGCCTCCTCGTCGGCGGGGCAGGCGCGGGAGGGGCGGTCGCCGCGTCCGGCGCCGCCCTCGCCGCGTTCCGCAACCCGGACCGCGTCGCCGGCCTGAACGGCCTGGCCAACCGCGCACTGATCACGGTGATCCTCGCGGTGGTGCCGCTCATCGGACTGGCGCCCCTCAACGTCTTCGGCACGCTCGCCCTGTGCAGCCTCGTCGCTCTGGTGCTGGTGGCCTGGCTGCCCGCCACGCCCGCGGCGACCGTGCACGCGGCCGCCGCGGTCGGCGAGGCGGTGCCGATCGAGGTGCCGCCCACCGGCACGGTCCGCGCCGCCGCCGTCCCGTCCCGCACGGTGACCGTCGCCGGCATGGTTCTGCTCGTCGTCTTCGCCCTGTGGGCGGTCAGCGAGGACTCGCTGTGGGCGATGGCCGGGGTCATGGGCGCCGACCAGGCGGCCCTCACGCCCGAGGGGCTGGGCATCGCCCTCAGCGGGGCGACGGCCGGCGGTCTGATCGGGACCATCGCCCTCGTCGCGATCGGCGACCGTCTGGGCCGTGGCATCCCTCTCCTCGTCCTGATGATCGCGGGAGGCGTCCTCAAGATCGCCCAGGGGTACATCACCGACCCGACCGTCTTCATCGTCGTGTTCATCGTCTGGAACAGCATCTACGCCGTCGCATTCATGTACTTCGTCGCGACGGCCGCCGCGCTCGACGCCGACGGACGCTGGTCCGGGCCGCTGCTCGCCGTCTATCTCGTCGGCTCCGCCCTCACCCCGGTCATCGGCGCCCAGCTCGTGGCCCTGCTCGGCTACGCCGGCTTCACCCTCGTCCTCGGGATCGCGAGCTTCGTCCTCGCCGTGCCCGCCACCATCGTGGGCCTGCTGTCCCGGCGGCTCGAGCGCGCGGCACGGGAGGTGTCGGCATGACCCGGGTGCTCTACCGCGGGGGCCGCGTCTTCACCGCCGACCCGCAGGATCCGTGGACCGACGCCGTCGCCGTCGAGGACGGCGTCGTGGTCGCGGTCGGCGCGACCGCGCGGGCGATGGATGCCGACCGGACCGTCGACCTGGCCGGGGGGCTCGCGCTGCCGGGGTTCACCGACGCGCACACCCACCTGCTGATGATGGGAGCGGCGCTCGGGCAGGTCCCGCTCACCGAGGCGCGCTCGCTCGAGGCCATCCAGGCGGCGCTCCGGGATGCGCGGGCGGCGGACCCCGACGCGACGGTCCTGCGCGGTCGCGGCTGGCTCTTCGACTCCGTCCCGGACCGGCGGCCCACGGCCGCCATGATCGACGCGGTGGTCGCCGACGTGCCGGTGTATCTGGATGCCAACGACTACCACTCCTGCTGGGTGAACAGCGCCGCGCTGGCCGAGCTCGGCATCACCCGCGACACCCCGGACCCCGCCGGGGGCGTGATCTCCCGCGACGCGGACGGCGAGCCGGACGGTCTGCTCATCGAGACCGCCGCCGTGCAGTACGCGTGGGCGCAGCGGGATGCCGCGATGACCGACGACGAGCGCGACGCGGCGGTCGACCGCGTCCTCGACGCCTACGGTCGCGCCGGGGTCACGGGGGTCGTCGACATGGCCTTCGACGAGCACGGTCTCGCCGCCTTCGACCGCGCGGCGGAGCGTCACGGCGGTCTGCCGCTGCACGTCGCCGCGCACTGGCTCCTCGAGAACACCGGCGACCGCGAGCGCAACCTCGCCCAGCTGGACCGCGTGGTCCAGCTCGCGCGTCGCCCCGCGCCGCAAGCCGTGCGCGTCGTCGGGATCAAGCTCATCATCGACGGGGTCATCGACGCGTGCACCGCCGCTATGGGCGCCCCCTACGCCGACGGCTCGAACGCCGAGCCCATCTGGCCGCTCGCCGATCTCGCCCCCGTCGTGGAGGCGGCCGACGCGGCAGGGCTGCAGATCGCGATGCACGCGATCGGGGACGCCGCCAGCGACAGCGCCCTCACGGCGATCGAGCAGGCGATCGCGGCCAACGGCGACATCGCCCGACGGCATCGGATCGAGCACCTGGAGTACGCGGCGCCCGGCACCGCCGAGCGCATGGCGCGACTCGGGGTGACGGCATCCATGCAGCCGGTCCATGCCGACCCGGCGATCTTCGCCAACTGGGCGGCGATGCTGGGCGACGAGCGCGTGGAGCGGGCCTTCCCGTGGCCCGAGTACGAGGAGGCGGGGACGCTGCTGGCGTTCTCGACCGATGCTCCGACGGCGCCGTACGAGGCGCTGGCCAACATGTACGTCGCCACGACGCGCGCCTCCGCCCTGGACCGCTCCGTCCCCGCCGTGCACCCGCAGCACGCGCTGTCGCTCGCCGCCGCGCTGGGGCACGCGACGCGGGACGCCGCCGCATCGATCGGCGACGGGGAGTGGCGCGGCCGCATCGCCCCCGGGTTCGCGGCCGACATCGTCGTGCTCGACCGCGATCCGTCCTCGTCGGCCGATCCGGCGTCGCTGCTGGCAACCAGCGTGGTGACCACGCTGGTGGGCGGGCGTCCGGTCTACGCGTCCGAGCCGGTGCGCTGACGCGCGCGCCCGGTTCGGGGCGCGTTCCTCCTCCCGGGGCGCTTCGGGGCGAAGGGCGCCCCGGACGGAGAATGACTCCCCGAACCGTCCCCCCACCGAACCGCTCCGAAGGAACATTGAGACATGACCTGGCGAATGCCGTCCGAGACGGCTCCCCATTCCCGCACGTGGATGGCCTTCCCCTGCGAGGGCCCCACCCTCGGCGAGACCGACGCGGAACGCGAGGCCGGCTACGCCGCGTGGACCGCCGTCGCGCACGCGGTCGCGGAGTTCGAGCCCGTGACGATGGTGGTCGACCCGAGCGAGACCGCGCGCGCCCGGCGCATGCTCTCCGGGACGATCGAGGTCGTGGAGGCGCCCGTCGACGAGTTCTGGATGCGCGACGTCGGACCCACCTTCGTCCTCGACGCCGCGCGTCCGGGCGTCCTCGGTGCGGTCGACTGGACCTTCAACGGCTGGGGCGACCACGACTGGGCGCAGTGGGAGAAGTCGGCCGGACTCGGCCGCATCGTCGCCGACCTCGCCGGCGCGGAGCTCGTGCCCTCCGACCTGGTGAACGAGGGAGGCGGCATCCATGTCGACGGGGAGGGCACGGTGCTGCTCACCGAGACCGTCCAGCTGGACCCGCGACGCAACCCCGGAGCGACCCGGGCGCACGTCGAGGCCGAGATGACGCGCACCATCGGAGCGACGCACGCCGTGTGGCTGCCCCGCGGGCTCACCCGGGACTACGGCGACTTCGGCACGAGCGGGCACGTCGACATCGTCGCCACGATCCCGTCGCCGGGGGTCGTCCTGCTCCACGACCAGCAGGACCCCGATCACCCCGACCACCTCGTCTCGCGCGAGCTCCGCACGTTCCTGGAAGGACAGGTGGATGCCGCCGGCCGACCGTTCCGCGTGCGGGACCTGACCGCGCCGGCCACGCTGCGCGACGCCGAGGGCGACGTCGACTGGAGCTACGTCAACCACCTCGTCGTCAACGGCGGCGTCGTCGCGTGCGGGTTCGGCGAGGAGGCCGCCGACCGGCGGGCGCGGGAGGTCCTCGCGGACGTCTACCCCGGGCGCCGGGTCGTGAGCGTCGACGCCCGTGAGCTGTTCGCCCGCGGCGGCGGCATCCATTGCATCACCCAGCAGCAGCCGGAGGTGGCCTCGTGATCGATGTGGTCGAGGCATCCATCGCCGACCTCTCCGCCGCGCTCGCGGCCGGCCGGACCACCGCTGTCGAGCTCGTCGAGGCGCACCTCGCCCGCATCGACGCGTACGACGGAGCCGATACGCAGACGCGGCTGAACTCCGTGGTCGTCCGCAACCCGGCGGCGCTCGCCGAGGCGGCCGCGTCGGACGCGCGCCGGGCCGCGGGGGAGGCACGGGGTCCGCTCGACGGCATCCCGTACACAGCCAAGGACAGCTACCTCGTCGAGGGGCTGACCGCCGCCGCCGGCAGTCCCGCCTTCGCCGACCTCGTCGCGCAGCGCGACGCCTTCACCATCGAACGGCTGCGCGCCGCCGGGGCGATCTGCCTCGGCCTGACCAACATGCCGCCGATGGCGAACGGCGGCATGCAGCGCGGACTCTACGGGCGCGCCGAGAGCCCGTACAACGCGGACTACCTGACGTCCGCCTTCGCGTCGGGCTCGTCCAACGGCTCGGGGACGGCGACCGCGGCCTCGTTCGGCGTCTTCGGACTGGCGGAGGAGACGTGGTCCAGCGGACGCGCCCCCGCCTCGTGCAACGCCCTCTGCGCCTACACCCCCTCGCGCGGGGTCATCTCCGTTCGCGGGAACTGGCCCCTGGTCCCGACGATGGACGTCGTCGTGCCGCACACCCGCTCGATGGCGGACATGCTGGCCGTGCTCGACGTCATCGTCGCCGACGACCCCGACACCCGGGGCGACTTCTGGCGCGTGCAGCCGTGGATCGCGATCCCGGAGGCCTCGACCGTGCGGCCGGAGTCGTTCGCCGCGCTGACCGCCTCGGCGTCGCTCGAGGGTGTGCGTCTCGGCATCCCGCGCATGTTCCTCGGGACCGACGACGAGGCCGGGACGGGCCCCGCCGGAGTGGGCGGGCCGACCGGTCGGCGCATCGAGCCGCGTCCCTCCGTGCTCGCGCTGTGGCGCAGCGCGCGCGAGGCGCTCGAGGCTGCGGGGGCGACGGTGGTCGAGACCGACTTCCCGCTCGTCAGCAACTACGAGGCCGACCGGCCGGGGGCCCCGACCATCGCGACGCGCGGCCTCGTCAGCCCCGCCTTCCTGCGGCGCGAGATCGTCGACCTCTCCGCGTGGGCGTGGGACGACTTCCTGCGGGCCAACGGCGACCCGGCCGTCCCCGACCTCACGGGCGTCGATGGCGCGGCGATCTTCCCGCACCCGGCGGGGGCTCTGCCCGACCGCTACGACGGGTTCGACGACGACATCGCCGAGTACCCGGAGCACGTCCGGCGGCACCCGGTGGCCGCGATGACCGACATCCCGCACCTCGCGGACGGGCTCGCCGGACTCGAGGAGACCCGGCAACGGGACCTCGAGCAGTGGATGGACGCGCAGGGCCTGGATGCCGTCGTCTTCCCCGCCATGACCGACATCGGCCCCGCGGACGCCGACGTGAACCCGGCCTCCGCCGACATCGCCTGGCGGAACGGCGTCTGGGTCGCCACCGGCAACCTCGCCATCCGGCACTGCGGCGTCCCGACCGTCACCGTCCCGATGGGGACGCTGCCCGACATCGGCATGCCGGTCGGACTGACTTTCGCCGGTCGCGCCTACGACGACGCGCGGCTCCTCGCCCTCGCCGCGGCGTTCGAGGCGACGGGGACGCGGCGCACTCCTCCACCGCGGACGCCGCGCCTGCCCGGCTGAGCGGCGGTCGGCGGGCTCCCCCTCTATCGAGCTGCGGGGTGGGGCGGTTCGTGTCCCACTTTGTGCAGCTGTGCGGGATGGTGTCCCATTTTGTGCGGCTGTGCCGGATGGTGTCCCACTTTGTGCGGCTGTGGGGGTGTGATCCTGCACAAAGTGGGACATGTCGGCGCCGGCGCGTGCGGCACTGCGCAGATCAGCTCTGGTGGGCGACCCGCCCGGCGCGCTCGGCGGCCGCGGCCTCCAGCAGGCGGATGCCGATCACGCCCTCCGGCTCCCAGGGGGTCACGGCCTCGGTGCTCCATCGCGTCGCGTCGCGGTCGACGTCGGTGAGACCGTAGACGCGCGCCAGCTCGGTGGGGGACGGGGTGAGGCGAGGCCGCAGCACCGTCAGCACGACGCGGTCGAGCAGGAGCACCTGCGCGGCAGCCCCGTCGTCGAGAGGCCGGACCTCGACCGGTGTCTCCGCCAGCTCCTCGGCCGTCAGAACGGTCGAGACGGCGCGGGCGAGCGCGTCGATGTCGAGCGGGTCGCGGGTGAAGGCGATGCTGCTACGGGGCACGGTTCGCTCCTCGTCGACGGAGGAGCGGCTTCTGCTCCCCGTCCGTCTGCGGTGGTGTCGGCGAGGTCGCGGGACGCGCGTCCTCTTCGTCGGGGGATGCGGTCTCGGGGGACGGAGCACGTCCGTCGGACCCGGGGCCGGCCGGGCCGCCGGCCGCCCCGTCGACCGCGGGTCCGACGGGGGCACCGGTCGTCCCCGCGGCACGGTCGGATGCCGCGGAGGCGGGGCGTGCGTCGGTCGCGACGGGAACGGCATCCGGGATCTCCGTGACGACGTCGGATGCCGCGGGGCTGAGGGGTGCGTCGGTCGCGACGGGAGCGGCATCCGGGATCTCCGCGACGAAGTCGGCGACCTGGACGAGCGTCGGGCGCTCGCCGCGGCGGGCCAGGCGTCCGCGACCCGCGATCATCGGCTCGGCGTACAGCTTGGGCAGGAGGGCACCCTCGGAGCGATCGCCGGACATGATGAGGGTCGTCCCTCCGGTGTCGCGGATGCCCTGCAGGGCGACGTCGAACATCGCGCGCGAAGCGCCGGCGACCGGCCGGCTCACGACGACGTTCAGCCGCAGGTCGCGGGCGGAGGCGAGGTACGGCAGGAGGGGGCGGAGGGGTTCCTGGCCGCCCGCGGCGAGGATGTCGAAATCGTCGGCGATGACGAGGATGCGCGGACCGGCGCCGCGATCGCCCTGACGCTTCTCGAGCTCGACGGCGATGGACTCGGCCAGCAGACGGGCCTGCCGACCGGATGAGGCGTGTCCGCCGAGATAGGCGTCCGGGATCTCGGCCGCCAGCTCGCCGCGCGCATCCATCAGGGCGATGACGAGCTCCTCCGCCGAGTGCCGGTCGATCGCGCCCTGGACGATGCCGCGGAGGGTCGTGGTCTTGCCGCACCGACTGTCGCCGAGGACGAGGAGGTGCGGATCGCGCGACGCGAGGTCGAGGGCGACCGGCTGCATGGTGTCCTGGCGGAGGCCCAACGGGACGGCATCCGGCTCGTCGATCGCGTCGGGGAGCTCGGCGGGCGACAGCACCTCCGGCAGCAGCCGGATGGGGGCTGCGCCCTGGCCGCCCCAGCGCGCGGCGCTCTCGCGGGCCAGGCGTTC
>VGAV01000116.1 GCA_016870695.1 Actinomycetota bacterium
AAGTGAGCGGGGGGAGTAAGCCCCGATGTGACTCGCCGCAGATGTACGCGCGGAGGGCGCGGGCGCGTGCATTCGTGACAAGTCAGCGCGGAGGGGAAGGGGGGAGAGGGTGCGTCGGCCGGGGCGGAGTGCGCGTCAACCCCCGGCGGCCGCCGCGGGCCGCCTGCGTAGCGTCGATGACGACACCGCGACCCGGGAGGACGGACGACATGGAACGCATCGTGATCATCGGAGGACACGGAAAGGTGGCGCTGCACCTGGCGCGCCTGCTGGCTGAGCGGGGAGACGAGGCGACCTCGATCATCCGCAATCCGGACCACGCGTCCGACGTGCGCGAGGCCGGCGGCGAGCCCCTCGAGCTCGACGTGGAGAAGGCGGACCTGGATGCCATGGCGGACGCGTTCGCCGGCGCCGATGCGGTCGTCTGGTCGGCGGGTGCCGGTGGGGGCAGTGCCGAGCGCACGTACGCCGTCGACCGGGACGCGGCGATCCGCGCGATCGACGCGGCGGCGAAAGCGGGTGTCCGACGCTTCGTGATGGTGTCGTGGATCGGCTCGACGCCCGACCACGGCATCTCGCCCGACGACGACTTCTTCGCCTACGCCGACGCGAAGCTCGCCGCGGACGACCACCTGCGGCAGAGTGACCTGGACTGGACGATCCTGGGACCGGGGACGCTCACCCTCGACCCGCCCACGGGTCGCATCACCACGGCCCCGGAGGGATCGGGCGACGTCAGCCGGGCCGATGTCGCGGCGGTGGCCGCCGGCAGCCTCGTGCAGTCTGCGACGATCGGCCGGTTCATCCGGTTCGGACAGGGGGAGACGCTCATCGCGGAAGCCCTGGCGAGCGAGGCCGGCTCCGGCTCTCCGGTGAACGCATGAACGCTCTGAACGAGAGGGCCGAGGCCTTCGCCCGGCTGCACACCGCCCCGGAGATCCTGCGCGTCGTGAATGTGTGGGACGTCGTCTCCGCCCGCGCGGTGGCCGCTCTTCCCGAGACGCGCGCGCTCGCCACGGCGGGCCACTCGATCGCCGCGACGTTCGGGTACGAGGACGGCGAGAACATCCCGCTCGACACGATGCTCGACATGGTGGGGCGCATCGTCGCCGCGGTCGGCGTGCCGGTGACGGCCGACCTGGACTCCGGATACGGCGACCCGGGTGAGACGACCCGGCGCGCCATCGGGGTCGGCGTCGTCGGCGCGAACGTCGAGGACCGGATGAAGCCGTTCGCCGAGTCGGTCGCCGCAGTGGAGGCGGTCATCGCCGCCGGTGAGGCGGAGGGCGTCTCCTTCGTCCTCAACGCGCGGACCGATGCGGTCCTGAAGGGCGGCGACCGGCCCATGGGCGAGAAGGTGGCGGATGCCATCGAGCGAGGTCGCGCCTTCCTCGCCGCCGGTGCGACGACGGTCTTCGTTCCCGGCCTGCTCGACGCCGACGTCACGCGTCGGCTCGTCGACGGGCTCGGGGAGCGGAAGCTCAGCGTCATCGGCGTCCCCGGGGCGCTGACGGCCGCCGAGTACGAGGCCCTGGGTGTGGCGCGCATCTCCTACGGCCCGCAGACCCAGCGCGTCGCCCTGACGGCGCTGCAGGACCTGGCGATTGACCTCTACGCCGACGGTGTCATCCCGTCGACGGTCCGCGCCCTGAACTGAGGGAGACCCCGGACCCGGAGGGCACGGTGCCCCGGGTCCGGGGGAGGGCCGTCAGTCCTCGTCGTCGGGATCGTCGAGATCGTCCGTGAGGATGATGCCGTCGGGGACCGGGTCGCCCAGCAGCGGCTCGGCCGCGAGTGTGAGGTCGATGGTGGCGCGCAGCAGCCCCCCCATGGTGGCCGAGCGCAGCAGGTCCATCTGGTCGAGCTCGCCGAGCGGGGCGATCGCCGCGACCTGCCAGGCCCGTTCCAGCGGCTCCTCCGAGAGCTCGACGTCCGGGTCCCAACGCGTGCCGCCGAACTGGCGGGCGCGTCCCAGCACGCGACGCACGATCCGCTCGGCCTCGTCGAGCAGGGGCGCGAGCGCCTCGTTCCACTCCAGGTCGGGGAGCGCGCGGACGTCGGCTCGCGGGTAGGGCGCGTCGTCGAGCCACTCGACGATCTCGAAGCGTTCCGCGCCGCGCGCGACGACCTGGATCTGCCCCGCCTGCGGCACCACGTGGCTGAGACGGGCGATCGTGCCGAGAGCGAAGCGCTGATCGCCGCCTCCGGTCTCGACGCCCCGTTCGATGAGGACGACGCCGAAGGCGGGGTCGGTCTCATCGAGCAGCCGGCCGAGCATCACGAGGTAGCGCTCCTCGAAGATGCGCAGCGCCAGCGGCGTGTGCGGGAAGAGGACGGCGCCCAGCGGGAACATCGCGGTACCCATGCGCCCAGTCAAGCAGCGTTCTCGGGGGTGGGCGCGGGATCGGGCGAGAACGATACGGCGGAGGAGGCACCGTCGGGTTCTCAGCCCTGCGGCTCCCGCAGCGTCTCGTGGATGCGGTGCAGGTCCATGAGCAGGGAACCGACGAGCACCCAGTGCGCCGCGGAGGGGGTCTGGATCTGCAGCGGCCGGGTCAGCGCGGGCTCCTCGACGACGGGCTCGTCGCGGTCGCCCGTCGGCAGCGCGAACTCCAGGCGCACGTCGTGGGCGGCGCGGTGCAGCTGCTCGGCGATCGCGCGTACGGACGGCTCGTCGGCGATGCTCTGCTCGTAGCCGTCGTACGCGGCCCGGGTCATGCCGATGACCTGCGTGACGACGGGGGAGAAGCGGTCGAGGAGGCGTTGCATCGTCGCGAGGTCCGAACGGTGGCGGCGGCTCCGCGGGTTGAGGGAGAGGGAGTCGGCGGCGTCGTTGATCGCGTCGGCGGCCGCGTCCCGCACCGGGCGCAGCAGACGCGCTTCGAGGAGCAGCCCCTCCAGGGTCTGCGACGTCTGCGGCTGCTCGAGCGCGTCGGCCAGGCGTTCGAGGGCGCCCGCGAGCTCGCGGCCCAGGACGTCGAGCTTCGCGCGCGCGGCGGGGACGAGGACCGGCGGCACGAGCGCGGTGTTCACGATCACCCCGATGACGGCGCCGATGAGCGTCTCGAGGACGCGGTCCAGGGCGTAGTTGGGGGTCGCCGTGCCGAGGGCGAGCACGAGGACGGCGCTGATCGCCACCTGGTTCGTCGTGCCGGGCGACATGCGCAGCGCCCAGGCGACGACGAGCGCGACGCCCGCGGAGAGCAGGATCACCCAGGTGAGGTCGCCGAGGGCGATGCCCAGCAGCGACGCGATGAGGACGCCGACGATGACGCCGACGCTGCGCTCGATCGCGCGGGTGAAGGACTGGTTGATGCTCGGCTGCACCACCAGCAGCGCAGCGATCGCGGCGAAGATCGGCGGCGGCCCCTGCACGAGCCAGCCCGCGACGAGCCACGCGGCGATGGTGGCGATCGCCGACTTGGTCACCTGCAGCAGCGGAGCGCGACGCGGCGAGCGGAACGTGAGGCTCTCTCGCATGAGACGAGCGTAGGCCGCCCGCACGGTCACGCCCGGGGGGTCGACGCGGCCGCGGGCGAGAGCATGTCGTCCGCGTTGTCCGCGATCCATTCCATCAGCGGCAGGACCCGCTGCATCAGGTCCCGACCCCGGGGGGTGAGCGAGTACTCGACACGAGGGGGCACCTCGGGATGGGCGAGACGGACAACGAGGCCGTCGGCATCCAGGGTCCGCAAGGTGCTCGCGAGCATCTTCTCGCTGATGCCGTCGACGGCGCGGCGGAGCTCCCCCCATCGCAGCGTGCCCTCCGACAGGGCGACGAGCACGAGGACGCCCCACTTGCCCATCACGTGGTCGAGCACCGTTCTCGTCGGGCAGCCGTCAGCGAAGATCCCGGGACGTTCAGCGCGTAATTCCGCAAGACTCACCATGGTGTCAGTAACTTACCTGAAAGTGGGTACCCTCCCGGAGGAATGCGCGGGACGAGGGGGCGTTCGAGTCATCGCACGCTGCGACTCCGTCCGGCCGTGCAGGTCACCGCACCACCGTCGAAAGGACACCCCATGACCCTCCTCGTCACCGCCGCCACCGGCCACCTCGGCCGTCTCGTCGTCGACAGCCTTCTCGCCCGTGGCGTCGCGCCCGCCGACATCAGCGCCGGCGCACGCACCCCCGAGAAGGCCGCGGACCTCGCGGCTCGCGGCATCCGGGTGGTCGAGCTCGACTACGCGCGCCCCGAGACCGTCGCCGCCGCCCTCGACGGCGTCTCGCGCGTCCTGCTGATCTCGGGGACGGATGCCGAGCGCGTCAGCGGCCACCGCACCGTGATCGACGCGGCTCGCACCGCCGGCGTCGAGCGCCTCGTCTACACCAGCGCCCCCCGGGTCGACGAGATCGACTACGCCCTCGGCGCCGACCACAAGGCGACGGAGGAGGCCATCGCGGCATCCGGGCTGACGGCGACGGTCCTGCGCAACAACTGGTACACCGAGAACTACCTCGACGCGGTGGCCCGGTCCGCGGAGACGGGGGAGATCGTCGCGGCGACCGCTGACGCCCGCGTCGCGAGCGCGAGCCGCGCCGACTACGCCGAGGCGGCGGCCGTCGCCCTCGCCTCCGACGAGACGATCGGCGGGACGCTCGAACTGGGCGGCGACGTCGCGTGGACCTACGACGACCTCGCCACGGCGGCCTCCGAGATCCACGGGCGCCCGGTGTCGTTCGTTCCGGTGTCGGTCGAGCAGCTGACCGCGGGGCTGCAGGAGGCGGGCCTGGATGCCGGGACGGCGGCGTTCGTGGCGGGGATCGACGACGCGATCGCCCGGGGTGCGCTGTCGAAGACCGACGGGACGCTGGCCCGTGTGCTCGGCCGTCCGACGACCCCTCTGCGCGAGGGTCTGCGCGCGGGTCTCGCGGCCCGGTGAGCGGGGCGGGGCGCGGATTCGCGCGTCCCGCGCCCTGCCGGCGCCGGTCGCGCCAGGGCCGTCAGCCGACGCTGGCGCCTCGGGGAGGAGAGCGGGGCGCGGATTCGCGCGTCCCGCGCCCTGCCGGCGCCGGTCGCGCCAGGGCCGTCGGCCCCGGGCGGGGGGTCGGGTCCGGGTCAGCGCGTCTCGCGCGCCCGGGCCGTCAGCCGACGCTCTCGCATCGCGAGGAAGAGAGGGAACGTGAACGCGAACGCCGTCACCCCCGACAGCACGATGTACACCCAGGCGTGCCGCATTCCGAGGCGGCGGGCCTCCACGATGATGAGGACGCAGCCGGCGATCGCGACGACGAGCAGGTCGACCGTGATGGACGACACCGCCGGGCCGCTCGCGACCAGGTCGCCGAGGAAGTCGCGCATCTGCACGATGGCGAGGGCGTTGAAGGTCCACGTCCCGATCAGCCCGGCGATCGCCAGGAGGGCGAACGCCACGGCCGTCGGGGTCCAGTCGCGCCGCCAGGCGCCGGTTCGCGTGCTCATGCGGGATATCCTGTCGCGCTTCGGCACCGGCAGGGGCCGATGCCGCTCGAACGCACCGGGGCCGCAGGACGGGACGCGGGGCGCACCGTCCCGCGCCCGGTGCGTAGGCCGGGGTTATGGTCGGGGGATGGATGCCACCGAGGCGACGCACCGGCTCGACGCGCTCGAGCGCGACGTCGACCGGCGTCTGGCCCGGTTGAGCGACGACGAGGCCGGACTGCTGCGGGACCGGGCCGATGCCACGGCCGACGACGAGCACGACCCGGAGGGCTCGACCCTGTCGGGGGAGTGGCAGCAGGTCGACGCGTTGCGCCGGGTGGCGCTGGCGGAGCGGGACGAGATCCGCGCCGCGCGGGAGCGAGCGGCGGCCGGGTTCTACGGGGTGTGCGAGGTGTGCGGCGAGCCGATCGCCGAGGCGCGCCTGGATGCACGGCCGTTCGCCCGGCGGTGCATCGCCTGCGCGGTGTGACGGCCCGGTGTCACGGTGCCTGGGTGAGGGTGCCCATGTGACGGCGCCGCGCGAGATCGTTCGCTCGGCGGTGGATCACCTGCACGGTCCGCCGCACGCGGCTCGTTAGGGTCGAGGCGTGGAACCCGTTCTCATCGCGCTGCTCTTCGCCAACGCCGCCTTCAACGTCCTCGTCTGGCCGCGCTTCTACGTCCGCGTCGCGAAGGACTCACGGGCGCGGGATGCCGCCGGCAAGCCCACGACCTTCCTCATCGTGCACGCGGTGCTCATCGGTCTCGCGCTCGTGCTGGCCGTGGCATCCGTCATCGCCGCCATCGCGGCCCTGGGCGCCTGACCCGGGTCGTCGGGCAGACCGAGCGCGAACTGCGCACGGGGCGCCGCGGACTCGGCCGGCCGGACGCCTCGTAGAATGGTGGGGTCCGTTCGACGGACCTCGGCATGCCGCCCCTCGAGGGGCGGCGGTGCATCTACCTACCGGACAGGCAAGGCGGCACGTTCCGCCGCCCCACCCCGGAGATGCATGACCTCGCCCGCGCCCGTGAAGCACCGTTCCCTGATCCACCACACCGGTGCGGGGTACTTCCCGATCGCTTTCGTGGCGCGACTGCCGTTCGCGATGATGACCGTCGGCGTGCTCGCGCTCGTCGTGGCGATCCGCGGGTCGGTGGCCCTGGGCGGGCTGATTTCGGCCGCGGTCGGGCTGGGCGTCGTCCTGGCCGGCCCGGTGCTGGGCGACCTCGCCGACCGGTACGGACAGCGGCGCGTGCTCGTGCCCGTCGGACTGGCCAACGGCGTGCTGCTCGCGGTCTTCCCGCTGGTCGTGGCGGCATCCGCGCCCGACGGTCTCCTGCTCGCAACCGCGGTCGCGATCGGCGTCACCGGTCCGCAGACGGCGGCGATGTCGCGCAGCCGGGTCATGGCGCTCATCGCGCTGCGTGTCGCACCGGAGCGCCGGGAACGCACCTTCTCACGCGCCATGTCGTACGAGTCCGCCGCAGACGAGACGGCGTTCGTCATCGGTCCGTTCGTCGTCGGCGTGCTGGCGGCCGTGATCGCGCCGTGGGCGCCGATCGTCGCGGCCGCGCTGCTGAGCTTGCTGTTCGTCACCGCGTTCGCCCTGCACCCGACGGGACGGGCGGTCCCGGCCCGCGCCGACCGCGCCGCGATGGCTCCGGCCCGCGCCCTGCTCCACCCGCGGCTGCTGGTCCTCGTCGCCGCCGTGTTCGCCGTCGGCCTGTTCTTCGGGTCGACGCTCACGTCGCTGACCGCCTTCATGGAGGCGCGTGGCGCCCCGGAGGC
>VGAV01000117.1 GCA_016870695.1 Actinomycetota bacterium
GTCGTACGCCGCACGGCCGCCGGCGGAGTAGTGCGACTGCGCGATCTGCACGGCGAAGTCGTCGTACACCTCGCTCTTGGTCCCGGGGACCTTCGTCGCGGTGCCCGAGTTCGGGGCGACCTCGACCTGCTGGTAGCTCGCGCCGGTCTCGTAGAGGCGGGCGGCGTCGAACTGGTTGTAGCCGCCGCCGTCCGAGATCAGCACGATCACGTTCTTCGGGACGGGCGTCTCGGCGGTCTCCGCGGAGGCGGCCACGGCCGGGGTGGCACCGAGGGCGACGCCCGCGACGGTGCTCATGACGATCAGACGACGCGCGCGTCCGGTCGTGCGAGGGTTCATGATGTCTCTTCCGTTTCGTATGGGGGATGCCGACCGGTGGCCGGCTTCCCCGAGCATGACGAACGGAGAAGACCTGAGAACGTCTCTCAGGAAGCGTCGAGGTGAACGTTCCCCCGGCTTCGTCACGGTTCCGTGAACGCTGCGCCGGGAAGTGGCATCCCGGGTCCCGGGATGAGAAGGTGTGCGCTCAGGCGGAGGGCGTGCGCGCCCGGGACGGCTGGACGCGCGGCGGCTCCCCGGGCATCTTCGGGAACTCGGGCGGGAACGGCAGCTCCCCCAGGCCCGCGTCCACGTCGCGCTGCCACCACTCCAGGAGGGTGTCGACGCGACCAGGGTTCTCCGAGAAGCCCGCCCACGGATCGCCGATGGATGCCAGCCGTTCCGGCACCGACCGCACGGTGAACGCGAGCGGGTCGAGGCCTTCCAGCTCGTCCCACGAGAGCGGAGTGGACACGGTCGCCGCGGGGAGGGCCCGCGGGGAGTAGGCGCCGGCCATCGTCCGATCGCGGTTGGCCTGGTTGAAGTCGACGAAGATGCGCTGGCCGCGCTCCTCCTTCCACCAGTTGGTCGTCACGGCATCCGGCATCCGTCGCTCCAGCTCGCGGGCCGCGGCGATGACCGCGTGCCGCACGTCGAGGAACTCGTGCGTCGGCTCGATGGGGCAGAACACGTGCAGACCGCGGTTGCCGCTGGTCTTGATGAACGCCTCGAGGCCGGCTTCGCGCAGGACCGCGCGCAGCTCCCGGGCGGCGGGGACGGCCTCGGCGATGCCCGTGCCCGGCTGCGGATCGAGGTCGATGCGCAGCTCGATCGGATGGTCGGGGTCGCTCGCGAGCGAGGCCCATGGGTGGAACACGATCGTGTTCATCTGCGCCGCCCACACCGCCGACCCGATCTCGCCGAGGAAGAGCTGGGGATGCCGCCGCCCGCTGTTGTACGTGACGGTGACGGCCTCGACGAAGTCGGGCGCACCCTTGGGCGGGTTCTTCGAGAAGAAGCTCTCGCCGCCCACGCCCTCGGGGAACCGCTCGAGCGAGACGGGGCGGTGACCGGTGGCGGCGAGGAAGGGCTGGGCGACGGCGACGAGGTACTCGGCGAGCTCGCGCTTGGTGATGCCGCTGTCGGGCCACAGGACCCGGTCGGGGTTGGAGATGCCGATCTCGCGGTCGCCGTCGGGTCCCGGCACGGTGAGCATGATGCGGGGGGATGCCATGGTGCCGACGCTAGCCGCCGGGGCGGGGCCGTGTCTGCCCGTTGCATGACCGTCGGACCGTCACCCGGCCCCGCGTGCGCGTGTCCACCCCTGGACCGCGGTTCCCGGCATCCGCCTACGCTCGGATCATGACCACCCGCGCCGCCCGCACCGCCCTCGACATCGCCGACTGGCGCCGTCGCGTCTTCGCTCTGTACAGCGCCGTCCGCGAGATGGACGACGTGGAGGACGCGCACGAGCTGTGGCGGATCGAGCGCGATGCGCTGTTCGCCGACCACCCGGCCACTCCGCTGCTGCCCGAGCAGCGCGACGGGTTCGTCGGGCTCCCGCTCGCACCGTACGACGCGGCGTGGCGCTTCGAGCTGCCGCTGCTCGACGCCGACGAGGCCTCTTTCGTCGCCACCACCGGCACGGACGGCGAGGTCGCCTTCGAGCGCATCGGACGGGTCGAGGTGCCCGACACCGGTTCGCTCGACGTGTGGCGTCTGACCTCGTACGGCGGCGGGATCTTCATTCCGGTCCGGGATGCCGCGGCGGGACGGCCCGGTGGAACCTACGGCGGCGGCCGCTACCTGCTCGACACCATCAAGGGCGCCGACCTCGGCCCCGGGGCCGCGCCGGACACGATCGTGATCGACTTCAACTTCGCGTACAACCCCTCGTGCGCGTACGACCCGGCGTGGGCCTGCCCGCTCGCTCCCGCGGGGAACGTGCTGCCGGTCGCCGTCCCCGTCGGGGAGCTGTCGGGGCACTGACCGCGTCCGGTGTCGAACTGCATGTGCCGCAGCGCCGTCGAGCCATGCTGACTCGCGCTCGGGTCGAACCGCACTGACTCGCGCTCGCGTCGAATCGAACTAACTGGCGCTCGCGTCGAACCGCACCGACTCGCGTCGCGGAGTGGCCCCGGGGCCACCCCCGGCGCCCCGGGGCCACTCGCGCACACGCAAGCACAGCGCCGGAGCGCGCCAGGGTCCCGCCCGATGGTCCGCCGCAGCGCGCGCGGGCTACGCGCGGGCGATGACGGGCGCGAGGTCGTCGCGGGTGAGACGGATCCAGGGACCCGCGGGGTCGATCAGCAGACCGGTGAGGCCCTCGTCGCCCGCAAGGGCCTTGGCGAGCTGCTCGACCTTGAGCGGCAGGGGCTGGTCCCCGCGGCCGAGGGAGAGCAGTTCGAGCGGGTGCGAGAACACCTCGAGGTAGCGCTCACCCGTGGCTGACCGCGATTCGGCGACGCCGACGGGGCCGCCCTCCTCGGTGCGGTTGACGGCGATCCACAGCGGCACCTCGGCGAGGATGGCCGCGACGACGGCGGCGGCGGTCTCGTCGGTGCGCGTCTCGCTGAGCGCGGTCTTGATCCGCAGCTCGGGGTCGGCCTGCTCGACCATGCGCTCGAGCAGCGGACGCGGAAGCACGGCGCGGGCCGGCGACGAGGCGGGGTCCAGGACGATGCCGCCGTAGGGGCCGGCGAGCACGTGACGCAGCAGGGCCATGATCGGCTGGCCCATCGCGGAGGTGTCGTGGTCGCCGTCCGCGCTCACGCTGGCCCGCAGGGCGTTGCCGCCGGTGAACGCGAGGACGAGCTGCTCGTCGCCGCGGGAGGCGACGGCCAGGGGCAGCTCCTTGCCCTCGGCGAGGAGCGCGCGGGCGTCGCCCTTGACGCGGAGGAAGACGTGCCCCTGCAGCAGCTGACGGGCGACGTTGAGCAGGTCGGCGTTCTGCGGCGGGTCGGTGAGCTCCGAGAGGGCGATGCCGAGCAGAGCGTTATCGCGCAGACCCGGGATGCTCTCGGATCCGACGGGAGCCTCCGCGGGCCCCGGCTGGCGTGCCGACGGGCGGGCGGCCACCGGGGGCTCGCTCGGCGACGCGGCTCCGACGCCGCGGAACGACGACATCGAGATGTTCACCGTGGGCGCGGCATCGGCCGGGGCGATGTCGCCCGGGGCGGTGGTGTCCGCGTCGCTCGGGCCGGCCGGGTCGACGGGCTGTTCGCCCGGCTCGATGGTCGAGTCGGGGCGGTCGGCCGACGCGTCTTCGGAGTCGGACTTGTTTCGGCGCGAGAAGAGGGCCATTGAGCAAGCCTATCCGCGCCCTCCCCCGCGCCGGCCCCGCAGCTCGCGCACGAACGCCACAAAGCGCTCAACCGACGCACGACGGACACCGCCCTCACCGCACCGGCAGGCGGCGGACCGGAGGGATGCCTCAGAGCTTGGCGATCGGCGCGATCTTGACGAGCAGCTTCTTGGGTCCCACGCTGTCGAACCGCACGTGCGCGACGCGCTTGGCGCCTTCGCCGGTGATGGCGTCGACCCGGCCCTCGCCGAAGTCGTCGTGGCGGATGCGGTCGCCGGCCGCGAGCTCCAGGTCGCCGTTGTCGCGGACCTTGGCGGGGATGCGGTTCGGGAATTTCGACGGGTCCGCCGGCTCGCGCTTGGGCAGGGGGACGAGGTCGTCGCCGTACCGGTTGCCGCCGGACGGGGAGCCGGGGCGGCGACCGCGGGCGTTGAGCGCCCGGGACTGCGTCCCGCCGCGGCCGTTGACGTCGCCTGGCGACTGACGCCAGTCGATGAGGTCCGCGGGGATCTCCTGTAGGAAGCGGCTCGGCATCGCGACGGTGACCTCGCCGAACTGGGCGCGGGTCATCGCGAGCGAAACGTGCAGTCGTTTGCGGGCGCGGGTGATGCCGACGTAGAAGAGCCGGCGCTCCTCCTGCGGTCCGCCCGGCTCGTTGGCCGAGATGCGGTGCGGGAGGAGGTCCTCCTCGACGCCGGTGAGAAACACCGCGTCGTACTCCAGGCCCTTCGCCGTGTGGAGGGTCATGAGCGACACCGAGCCCGACGCGTCGTCGAGGTCATCGGCATCCGCCACCAGGGTGACCTCGGTGAGGAAGTCGATGATGGTGCCCTCGGGGTTGTTCCGCGCGAACTCGCGGGTGACCGCGATGAGCTCGTCGAGGTTCTCGAGGCGTGCCTCGTCCTGCGGGTCCTTGCTGGCGCGCAGGGCGTCGAAGTAGCCGCTCTTGTTCAGCAGGAGGGTGAGGCCCTCGGTCACCGAGATGGAGGGGGCGAGCTCGCCGGATGCCGGGAGCATGACGGCCGTGGCCTCGGCGAGCACCGCGTCGAGCTGGTCGATGGCCTTCTGCAGCTTGGGGCCGACCCCGATCTGCGCCGAGTTGGCCAGCGCGTCGCGGAAGGTGATGCCGTGCTCGGCGGCGTACCGGGCGATGGCCGTCTCGGTGACATCGCCGATGCCGCGGCGCGGCCGGTTGAGGATGCGGCGCAACGCCATCGAGTCGGCGGGGTTCGCGACAGCGACGAGGTACGCGAGGGCGTCCTTGATCTCGGCGCGCTCGTAGAACTTGGTGCCGCCCATGATCTTGTAGGGCACCGCCGACCGGATGAAGATCTCCTCCAGCGCACGGGACTGCGAGTTGGTCCGGTAGAACACCGCGACGCCCGAGTAGTCGACGCCCTTCTTGTGCAGCGCCTCGATCTCGTCGGCGACGAACTGGGCCTCGTCGTGCTGCGAGTAGCCCGTGAAGCCGATGATCGGGTCGCCCGCGCCGACGTCGGTCCAGAGCTTCTTGTCCTTGCGGTCGAAGTTGTTGGCGATGACGGCGTTGGCTGCGGACAGGATGTTCTGCGTCGAGCGGTAGTTCTGCTCGAGAAGGACCACCTTGGCGCCCGGGTAGTCGCGCTCGAACTCGCTGATGTTGCGGATGTCGGCGCCGCGGAAGGCGTAGATCGACTGATCGGAGTCGCCGACGACGGTAAGGGATGCCGCCTCCTCGGCGGCCGGTTCGGCGTCGAAGATCATCATCCCGCCGGACGAGAACGGCTCGGCGTCCGAGCCGGGGGCCCGGGTGAGCTCGTGGATGAGGGCGTACTGGGCGTGGTTGGTGTCCTGGTACTCGTCGACCAGGATGTGGCGGAACCGCTTGCGGTAGACGTCCGCGACCTGCGGGAACGCGCGGAACAGGTACACCGTCTGCGCGATGAGGTCGTCGAAGTCGAACGCGTTCGCGCGCTGCAGTTCCCGCTGGTACGACGAGAAGATCTCGACGAAGACGCGTTCGGCCGGGTCGCTCATGTTGGCGGACCGCGCGTAGGACTCGGCGTCGGCCAGCTCGTTCTTGAGCTTCGAGATGCGACTCTGCGTGCCCGCCGGGGTGAGCCCGAACGAGTCGCCCTCGTGGTCCTTCACGAGACGCTTGATGAGTGCGCGCGAGTCGCCGGAGTCGTAGATCGTGAACGACTTCGTGAAGCCGAACTGCTCGGCCTCGCGACGGAGGATCCGGACGCAGGCGGAGTGGAACGTCGAAATCCACATGCCGTCGGCCTTCTGCCCGATCAGCTGATGCACGCGCTCGCGCATCTCGCCGGCGGCCTTGTTGGTGAAGGTGATCGCCAGGATCTGGCTCGGATACGCCTCGCGTGTGCGGAGCAACGAGGCGATGCGGCGGGTGAGCACGCTCGTCTTGCCGGACCCGGCACCGGCGACGATCAGCAGTGCCTGACCGCGGTAGACGACGGCCTCGCGCTGCGGCCCGTTCAGGCCGACGAGCAGGTCGGCGTCGGGACGGGCATCGGACGGTGCGGGACCGTCGACGATCAGGGGCGTGCGAGAGGCGTCGGTCATGGCGGGATCAAGTCTAGGCGGGGCCTCCGACATCGGCCCCGCCCCGAGACACCCGCACGCAGGCGCCCGCGATCAGAAGACCGCGGGCTCCTCGACGATCAGACCGCGGGAGCCGGCGGTGCCGGCGGACGCGGGGGCACGACATCGGCCGGAGCGTCGCCGACCGAGCCGGAGAGGATGGACTGCGCGCGGCTCAGGTGCTCGGCATCCACCATGACGTCCCAGCGCTCAGCCTCGAAGCCCTGCACGGACGAGAAGTCGCGGCGACCGCGGGTGAAGGCGTGCCCGGCGAAGCCGAAGACGGCACCCCACACGGCACCCAGGACGGCGCCCCACAGGAGGAGGCCGATCCACGTGGCACCGGGTGCCAGGATGCCGAAGACGAGCCCGATCAGCAGACCGAACCAGGCGCCGGACGCCGCGCCGAGACCGGCCGCGCGTCCTCGGGTCATCCGTCCGGTGACCTGCTCGACGATGCGCACGTCGTGACCGACGATGGCGGTGTTCTCGACGGGGAAGCCTTCGTCCGACAGGCGGTCGACGGCGGCCTGGGCGCCCGCGTACTCGCCGAAGCTCGACAGGACGCGGCGCTCGGGGGTGGCTCGAGTGAAGTCGCTCATGATGTGTCCCTCCCTGGTGACGCCGCCACGGTAACCGCGCCGCCTGTGGGCGACAGGGCACTTGCGCGCGGCCGCCCGCGGGGATAGCCCCTCCCGGTGCCGCGATGTCAAACCCCCGGACGCCTCACAGACCCTGCGGCCAGGATTCCTCTATGCGGCTCATCCTCAACGTCCTCTGGCTGGTGCTCTCCGGCTTCTGGCTCTTCATCGGGTACATGGTGGCCGGGGTCGTCCTGTGCCTGCTCATCGTCACGATCCCGTGGGGCATCGCGTCCTTCCGGATCGGCGCCTACGCCCTCTGGCCGTTCGGCCGCGACATC
>VGAV01000118.1 GCA_016870695.1 Actinomycetota bacterium
AGGCGGTGCGTGATGCCGTACGCCCCCGCCGTCCCCTCCTGAAGGGCCACTTGCTCGACGCTCTTGACGTTGAGCTCCTCGCGGAGGATGTCGTCGAACTGGGCCAGGCCGGCGGCATCCGGGGTCACCACCGTCAGACGCGGGAGCGGCAGGCGCACGCGCTTGCCCTCGCGCTTGCGCAGCGCGTTCGCCACGCTCGAGACCTCGCGGACGGTGTCCATCGCGGTGCGGATGTCCGCCGCGGCCGGGAACGCCGCGGCATCCGGCCAGTCCTCCAGGTGGACGCTGCGCCCGCCCGTAAGGCCCTGCCAGACGCGCTCGGTGACGAGCGGCAGCAGGGGTGCGGCGACGCGGGTGAGGGTCTCGAGGACGGTGTACAGGGTGTCGAAGGCCTCGCGGCTGGACGGGTCGTCGGTCACGCCCACCCAGAAGCGGTCGCGCGAACGGCGGATGTACCAGTTCGTCAGCACCTCGGCGAAGTCGCGCAGGCGCTCGGCCGCGGTCGTGGAGTCCAGACCCTCGAGGTCCGCGGCGACGTCCCGGACGAGGTCGCCGGTCAGGGCGAGGATGTACCGGTCGAGGACGTCCGTGGAGTCGGTGCGCCACTCGGCGGTGTAGCCGTCGCCCGAGGCGTTGGCGTACGTCGCGAGGAAGTACCAGGCGTTCCACAGCGGCAGCAGGAACTCGCGGACGCCCGCGCGGATGCCCTCCTCGGTCACGACGAGGTTGCCGCCGCGCAGCACCGAGCTCGACATGAGGAACCAGCGCATGGCATCCGAGCCGTCGCGGTCGAAGACCTCGCGCACGTCGGGGTAGTTGCGCAGCGACTTCGACATCTTCTGCCCGTCGTTACCGAGGACGATGCCGTGGCACGAGACGCCGGTGAAGGCGGGGCGGTCGAACAGCGCGGTGGAGAGCACGTGCATGACGTAGAACCAGCCGCGGGTCTGCCCGATGTACTCGACGATGAAGTCCGCCGGGGCGTGCTCGTCGAACCACTCGTGGTTCTCGAACGGGTAGTGCACCTGCGCGAACGGCATGGACCCGGAGTCGAACCACACGTCCAGGACGTCCTCGATGCGGCGCATCGTCGACTGACCCGTCGGGTCGTCGGGGTTCGGGCGCGTGAGGTCGTCGATGTACGGACGGTGGAGGTCGACCTCGCCGTCGGCGTTCACCGGCAGGCGGCCGAAGTCGGCCTCCATCTCGGCGAGCGAGCCGTACACGTCCACGCGCGGGTGGTTCGGGTCGTCGCTCTTCCACACCGGGATGGGCGAGCCCCAGTAGCGGTTGCGGCTGATGGACCAGTCGCGCGCGCCCTCGAGCCACTTGCCGAACTGGCCCTCCTTGACGTTCTCGGGCACCCAGGTGATCTGCTGGTTGTTCGCCAGCAGGTCGTCCTTGATGTCGGTCACGCGCACGAACCAGCTCGACACGGCCTTGTAGATGAGGGGGTTCCGGCAGCGCCAGCAGTGCGGGTAGGAGTGCTCGTAGGAGGCCTCGCGCAGCAGACGCCCGCCCTGCTTCAGCAGGCGGATGAGGGGGCGGTTGGCATCCAGCCACAGCTCCCCCGCGACGTCCGTGACGGCCGACAGGAAACGGCCGCCGTCGTCGAGCGAGATGATCGTCGGCAGGCCCGCGGCATCCGCGAGCCGCTTGTCGTCCTCACCGTACGCCGGGGCCTGGTGCACGATGCCCGTGCCGTCCGAGACGGTGACGTAGTCGTCGACGAGGATCTTCCACGCATCCCGCGTGCCCCACACGGACGCGTCGGCATAGTAGTCGAAGAGGCGGTCGTACGAGACGCCCTCCAGCTCCGAGCCCAGGATCGTGGTCTGGACGGCCTGGCGGGCGGCATCCGGGGTCTCGTACCCGAGGTCCTTCGCGTAGTTCGGCAGGAGGTCCTCGGCGAGGAGGTAGCGGTGCGCGGTCGCCTCGATGGCCTCGTCGGGGGTGCCGTCCGGGGCGCGGTGCACGTCGGCGGCGCCGTGCGGGCCGCCCTCGACGACGGCGTACCGGATGCCGGGACCCACGGCCAGCGCGAGGTTGGTCGGCAGCGTCCACGGCGTCGTCGTCCACGCGAGCGCACGGACGCCGGTGAGGCCGAGCGCCTCGGCCTTCGCTCCGACGAGCGGAAAGGTGACGGTGACGGAGGGGTCCTGCCGCATCTTGTAGACGTCGTCGTCCATGCGCAGCTCGTGCGTGGAGAGCGGGGTCTCGTCGCGCCAGCAGTACGGCAGGACGCGGTAGCCCTCGTACGCGAGACCCTTGTCGTGCAGGGTCTTGAACGCCCACAGGACGCTCTCCATATAGGTCGTGTCGAGCGTCTTGTAGCCGCGCTCGAAGTCGACCCAGCGGGCCTGGCGGGTGACGTAGTCCTGCCACTCGCGCGTGTACTCGAGCACCGACTCGCGGGCCTTGGCGTTGAAGGTCGCCACGCCCATGCGCTCGATCTCGTCCTTCTCGGTGATCCCGAGCTGCTTCATGGCCTCGAGCTCCGCCGGGAGGCCGTGGGTGTCCCAGCCGAAGACGCGGTCGACCTTCTTGCCGCGCATGGTCTGGAAGCGCGGGAAGACGTCCTTGGCGTAGCCGGTCAGCAGGTGCCCGTAGTGCGGCAGGCCGTTGGCGAACGGCGGGCCGTCGTAGAACACCCACTCCTCGGCGCCCTCGCGGTTCGCGATCGAGGCGCGGAAGGTGTCGTCCTCCGCCCAGAAGGCGAGGGTGTCGTCCTCGATCTGGGGGAAGCGGGGGCTGGGGACGACGGATGCCGCGTCCGCCGCCGGGCCGAAGGATGAGGGGCGTGGGTAGGTCATGTCACTCCGCAGGTCAGGGTCCGCCTGCGGGGACGATCCGTTCGGACCGCGGTACCACCCCGCCTTGCCCCCGGATGCCGGGAGCCTCTCTCACCGCGGCTGTGACGGGCCTGCCCCGCTCGGTTCTACCGCGGGCCCAGGACCCGTTTCTTCCGAGAGCTCCCCGGTGATGGCCGGATCGATGCTGATCGCTTCAGTCTACGCGGTGTCACCGGGGTGGGCCGCCGTGTCGCGGGGGTCCTCCACCGTGCCGCCGGGGTGCGCCGCGATCCCGGCTGCGGCGAGCAACTCCTGGGTGAACGGATGCCGCGGCTCGGTGAAGACGCAGCGGACGGCGCCGGACTCGACGACGCGTCCGTCCTGCATGACGAGGACGTCGTCCGCGATCTGCGCGACGACGTCGAGGTCGTGCGTGACGAAGAGCATCGCGAGGTCCCGGTCGGCCTGCAGACGGCGGAGCCGGTCGAGGATGCGCGCGCGGACGGAGGCGTCCAGGGCGGACACGGGCTCGTCGAGCACGAGGAGGTCCGGCGCGACGGCGAGGGCGCGTGCGATGGCCACCCGCTGACGCTGGCCGCCAGACAGCTGCGCGGGACGCCTTCCGGCGAACCCGGCGTCGAGGCCGACCTCGTCCAGGAGTCCGGCCACGCGGGCGCGCCGACCGGCCCGCGGCACGCCCGCGCTCGCGAACGCTTCGGCGAGGGTGCGGCCGACGGTCCAGCGCGGATCGAGGGCGCCCCACGGGTTCTGCTGCACCAGCTGCACCCGCCGTCGGGCCGCCCCGGCGGCGCGGGCCGCGTCCCACGGCGCGTCGTCGAAGCGGAGCGTCCCGGCGTCCGGCGAGGTCACCCCGACGACCATCCGCGCAAGCGTCGTCTTCCCCGATCCAGACTCCCCCACGACCGCGAGCGTCCGGCCGCGGTGCAGTGCGAGGGAGACGTCGTCGACGGCGACCCTCTCGCCGAAGGACTTCGAGAGACCGGATGCCGCCAGCAGCGGGGGTCCGCTGCGCGCCGTGCGGTCGAGCGGCTCGTGCGAGACGGCCGCGACGAGGGCGCGCGTCTGCGGGTCGCGCGGTGCGGCGAGCACCGCGGCGGTGTCGCCCGTCTCGATGACGCGTCCGTCGTGCATGACCACGACGCGATCGGCGACACGGCTGACCGCGGCGAGGTCGTGGCTGATGAAGACGACCGCCACGCCCTCGTCGGCGATGCGGCGGAGCAGGTCGAGCACGCGCGCCTGCACGGTGGCATCCAGGGCCGTCGTCGGCTCGTCGGCGACGAGCACCGCGGGGTGCGCGGCCAGCGCGGAGGCGATGAGGGCCCGCTGACGCAGACCGCCGGACAGCTCGTGCGGGTACTGGCGGGCGCGGACCTCCGGCTCGGGCAGCGCCACCCGGGTGAGCGTCGCCCGGACGCGCTCCCGCAGCGCGGTGCCGCGCACGGACGGCTCGTGGATCCGCACCGGCTCGGCCACCTCGGCGCCGACGCGGCGCAGCGGGTCGAGGGACACGAGCGCGTCCTGCGAGACGAGGGCGATGCGCGCGCCGCGCAGCCGGCGCCATCCGGGCTCGCCGAGGTCGCGGGCGTCGACCCCGTCGATATCCAGCACGTCGGCGCGGGTGGACAGCCCGCGCGGCGTCAGCCCGAGCAGCGCCCGCGCGGTCAGCGACTTGCCCGCGCCGGACTCCCCCACGATCGCGACGCACTCCCCCGGACGCACCTCGAGGTCGACGCCGCGGACCAGCGGCCCGGACTGCCCGTCGATGCGGAGACCGGAGACGCGTATGCCGCCGTCCGGGCGCTCCGCGGCGGCGGGCGGTCTCACGTCGCTCATGCGCCGCGCTCCTCGGCCCGGGCGCGCAGGACGCGCCCGACGACGCTCACGCTCACCACGGTCGCCGTGATGGCCAGCCCCGGGAACAGCGCGACCCAGGGCGCCTGCAGCAGGAGGTTGCGTCCCGCGGACAGCATGAGCCCCCACTCGGGGGTCGGCTCGGTGGGTCCGAGACCGAGGAAGCTGAGACCGGCGGCGGCGAGGATGCTCGTGCCGATCCCGATCGTGGCGAGCACGCTCACCGCGCCGAGCACGCCCGGCAGGACGTGGCGCAGGTGCACGAGGGGACGCGGGATGCCGATGATGCGCGCGGCCTCCACGTGCTCGGCCGCGGCCAGGGCGCGCGTCTGCGCGCGGGCCAGGCGGATGTACACGGGCACGGCCGCGATCGTCACGGCGACGGCGACGTTGGCCGGTCCGGGACCGAGGACCGCGACCACGAGGAGCGCGACGAGGAACTCGGGGAAGGCCAGTAGTACGTCGACCACGCGCATCGCGGCGGCGTCGACCGGGCGGGGGGCGACGGCCGAGGCGGAGCCGGCGATCAGCCCGACGACGAGGGCGAGCCCGGTCGCCAGCAGGCCGATGCCGATCGAGCGGCCCGCTCCGTGGACCACGCGGGAGTAGACGTCGCGCCCGCTCTGGTCCGTGCCGAACCAGTGGGCGGACGACGGCGGCTTGAGGGCACCGCGGACGTCCGTCAGGAGCGGGTCGTGGGTGGCGAGCAGCCCCGGGGCGATCGCGGCGACGGCGAGCACCGCCAGGACGGCGGCGGCCAGCGACAGCGCGACGGCGCGTCCGGTGATCCGGCGGCGTCGCGGCGGCACGGCCCTGCCCGGGCGGTGCGGTCGTGCCGTCGGCGGGGTCAGGCCGGCACCGCCGCGCCCCGGCGCGGTCATGCCGGCACCGCCGCACGTCGGCCGATCGCCGAGGGCGCGCGTCGCAGACGCGGATCCAGGACCGGGACGACGAGGTCCACCACGGTGTTGACCACCACGAAGACGAGGGCGCTGAACAGGATGACGCCCGTGATGACCGGCAGGTCGCGGTCGCTGATCGCCGCGAGGGTGACGCGTCCGATCCCCGGCCGGGCGAAGACGGTCTCGACGAGCACCGCCCCGCCCAGCAGCGAGCCGACGAGGTAGGCCGCGAGGGTCAGGCCGCCCACGCTCGCGTGCCGCAGCGTGTGGTGCACGCTCTCGCGCAGCGGCGTGGCGCCGCGCGCCCGGACGGTGGTCAGGAAGGGCTCGCGCTCGGCGGCCTCCACTCCGTCGCGGAGGACCTGTGCGAGAAGGGCGGCGACGGGGAGGGCGAGCGTCACGGCCGGCAGCACGATCGCGGCGGGGTCGCGGGCGCCCGAGACGGGGAACCAGCCGAGCTGGAACGAGAACACCGACAGCAGGACGAGCCCCGTCCAGAAGACCGGTGACGACAGCACGACGAGCTCAATCCCGGCGAGCACGGTGCGGGCCGTGCGGCCCCGCCCGAGGAGGACGGATGCCAGGGCGAGGACGAGCGCGACGGCCAGCGCGGCGCCGGTCAGCTGCAGCGTGGAGCCGAGCTGCCGGCCGATGACCTCGACCACCGGGAGGCGCAGCTGGTACGACTCGCCGAGATCGCCGCGGACGAGCTGTCCGAGGAACGCGCCGTACTGCTCGAGCAGCGGCCGGTCCAGGCCGAGGTCGCTGCGGATGCCCGCCTTGACGGCGTCGCTCACCTGGGCCTGCGGCCCGAGCATCACCTCGACGGGGTCGCCGGGGATGATGCGGAACGCGATGAAGGCGAGCGTCGCCGCTCCGCACAGGACGAGGACGACGGATGCCGCGATCCCCCCGAGCCGCGCGAGCAGACGGCGCGCGGAACCGCGAGGGCGTGGCATCCGGGGTCCGGGGTCAGCCGACGGAGGCGGTGGCGAAGAGCGGGCGCCCGTACAGGTCGAACGTGAGGCCCGTGACGTCGGAGCGGACCGCGCTGATCAGGGCGGGGCTGTAGAGCGGCACGATCGCGACCTGGTCGGCGTTCCACTGCTGCACCTCGCGGTACACCTCGTTGCGCGCCTCGGTGTCGGTGGTGGCGGTGCCCTCGTCGAGCAGCGCGTCCAGCGCGGGGTCGCTCACCTGCGACGCGTTCTGGAAGCCGTCGGTCTGCAGGTGGCTGCGGAGCAGGTCGGGGTCGACGCCCGAGAATCCCCAGTCGGTGAGGTCGAAGGTCTTCGGTCCGTACTGCTCGTTGTAGGCGCCGGGCTCCAGCACCTCGCGCTGCAGGTCGAAGCCGACCGCACGGAGGTCGGACTGGATGGCGTTCGCGAGGGCGGCGCGGTCGTCGGGTACCGGCGTCCACGCGATCCAGCGCGCCGTCAGGCGCTGGCCGTCCTTCGTGCGGAACCCGTCGGCGTCGCGGCCGGTCCATCCGGCCTCGTCGAGCAGCGCGTTCGCGGCATCCGGGTCGAAGGCC
>VGAV01000119.1 GCA_016870695.1 Actinomycetota bacterium
GTGCGTCGTGCGCCGTGCGCGTGTGCCGTGTGCGTGCGCCGTGTGCCGTGCGCGTGTGCCGTGCGCGTGCGCCGTGTGGGTGCCCGCCGTCCCTGACGCACCTGCGCGTCGTGCAGTCTGCAGGACGACCGGGCGTCCCGGCGCCCCACGCGCCCCACCCGCCGCCACCCGCCCCACCGGTCCTGCAGACATTCACACGGCCGGCCACCCCGCCCCGCGGTCGCGCGCGCAGCCGCCGCGGTCGCGCCCATAGCCGCCGCGGTCGCACGCATAGCCGCCGCGGTCGCGCGCAGCCGCCGACCTGCAGGACGGCCCGGCCTCCCGTCGCCCCATGCGCCCCACCCGCCGCCACCAGCCCCACCGGTCCTGCACGCACGCGCAGAAGCCGGTGTACGAGTCTTGCCGACCGCGAGCGGCACGCCCACGGCGGCGGCTACCGCGCGTCCGCCGGTCCCGCAACCCCCGGCCCAAGGAGAGGACGGCGACCTAACGTCGTGGTCGACCGCGAAGGAAAGGAATCCGCATGTCCACCACCCAGGAGTCCCCCACCAAGAACCGCCGCCGTCCGGCCCGCGGCGGGAGCGGCGCGGAGACGACGTCGGAGCAGAACGCCGAGAGTGGTTTCCAGGCGTCCGAGCAGCTGACCGACAGCCTGCAGCGCGTCCTCATCGACCTCATCGAGCTGTCCATCCAGGGCAAGCAGGCCCACTGGAACGTCGTGGGCAAGAACTTCCGCGACACCCACCTGCAGCTGGACGAGATCATCGACGCCGCCCGCGAGTTCAGCGACACCGTCGCCGAGCGCATGCGCTCCCTGCACGCGCTGCCCGACGGCCGCAGCGACACCATCGCCGAGACGACCACTCTGCCCGAGTTCCCGCAGGGCGAGGTCGACACGGCCGAGGTCGTCGACCTCATCACCGAGCGCATCGACGCCACCGTGGGCACTGTCCGCGAGGTCCACGACGACGTCGACGACGAGGACCCCACCAGCGCCGACATCCTGCACGGCATCCTCGAGCGCCTCGAGCAGCTGTCCTGGATGGTCAGCGCCGAGAACCGCGTCGCGCGCAGCTGACCTTCATCGATTCAGATCGGATGCCGGGGCCTCAGGGTCCCGGCATCCGTCGTTCGTACGCGTGATCGGCTTCGCGAGGCGCCCGTTCCGCCCCCGCCGGCCGGAGTCAGTGCGAGGCGATGAGCAGCGGCGGCCGCCCGCCCTCGATCCGGTCGATCGCCGCCTTGATGGCGAGGATGCTCATCTGGATGGACAGCAGCGTGGTGTCGATCTGACGCATCCGTTCGTCCATGCGGTCGAAACGCTCGTCCATGCGGTCCATCCGCTCCTCCGCGCGGTCCATTCGCCGCTCGAGCCGCTCGAAGCGCTGGTCCACCTGTTCGAAGCGCCGGTCCACCTGCTCGAAGCGCCGGTCCACGTGCGCGAAGCGCAGGTCCGTGCGCCGCTCGAGACGGTCGAGCATCCACTTCATCCCCCCGAGGATCGTGGCGGCGAAGGTCAGCAGGAGGGCGCTCAGGGCGATGACCGCCTGCGTGGCGTCGATGGTCATGGTCGTCCTCTCCCTCGGAGTGCGGATGGGTCGACGGTAGCCGCGGCGTCGCCGTGCGCTCAAGCGGATCGCGCTTTCCGTGGAGAAGATCACCCGCACCTCCCTTGTGGAGGAGAGGTGGCCGGCCCTCGACCTCACCGCAGCGTCCGCCGTCGCAGCCGCGCCGTCCGCTGACGCAGCTGCACCGTCCGCCGCCGCGTCGTCGCCGGGCGTTCCGGGCCCCGTCCGATAGCGTCGAGGCACGGATGAGACGGGGGCCTCATGGACGATCTGCACGACGCACGCGCCACGCGCCGGACACCGACAGGGTGGTTCCTGCTCTTCGGAGCGGCCGGCGGCATCGCCGGGCTCCTCCCGTGGCTCGCATCGGGACCCTTCCTGCCGCTGCAGAACCTCGGCGAGGGACAGGACCCCTCCCGCCCGGGCCCGTTCGTGCTGCTGCCGTACAGCCAGTACTCCATCATCACGATCATCGTGCTGCTCGTGATCGGCGGTGTGCTGGCCGGCGTCCTCGCCCGATTCCGGGGCGCGCGCCCCGGCGTCGGACGATCGCTGGCGACGGTGGCGGGTCTCGTCGTGGTCCAGGTCGCGGCGGTCGTGCAGACGGCCGTGACCACGCGGGCCGTGCTGCAGGAGCGGGACGAGTCCGCGGTCTACCTCCTGCTGCTCACGGCTGTGGCGGTCCTCGCCGCCGTGGTCGCCGCTGTGGTGTGCTTGCTCGTCGCGGCCGCTCCGCGCGCCGGGGCCGGGGTCGGGCTCATGGTCGGAGCCGCGGCCGCGGGTTCCTGGCTCGGCGTCCTCCTCTTCCCGCCGTTCTCGTACGAGTCGCCGTTCTCCGCCCTCATCCCGATGCTCACCTACGTCTCCCCCGTTCTCGTGGGGCTGGCGATCGCCTGGACGGGGGTGGCATCCATCGGTCGGGTGATCGCGGCGCTCGTCGGCCTCGGGCTGGTGTGGCTCGTGCCCGCGCTCACCACCGCCATCGCCTCCGCCGCCGGCACCCGGGTGCTGGCGCGCGACCTGCCCGGCATGGCGGAGTACGGGATCTCGGTGTTCCGGTCGGCGTCGACGATCCCCGAGATCGTCGCGCCCCCGCTCGTCACGGCGGTCGTCGTGGCGGTAGCGGGCCTCCTCGTCCGGAGGCTCCTGGCCTCCCGCCGTCGGCGCGCCGCCTCGCCGGTGCCCACCGCGCAGGGCTGACCCCCACCCCGCGGGACCAGAACCCCACAGCACCAGAATCCCCGCCGGACCAGAACCCCACAGCACCAGAACCCGCGCGGGCCCAGAACCCCGCAGGCCGCCCCCGGACGCCCCTACAGCCGCAGGACCTCAGTGACGCGGACGACCGCCGTCCCCTCCTCCTCGGAGGCGGCGAGGTCGACCTCGGCGCGGATGCGCCAGTCGTGGTCCCCGGCCGGGTCGTCGATCGTCTGCTCGACCCGCCAGACGCCGTCGGACGCCGCTGATTCGTCGATGTCCACGAGCGCCGACGAGCGCGCGGCTCCCCCGGTCCCGATCGCGTCGTGCTCCTCGAAGTACCCGTCGAGCACGCCCGGCCAGTCGACGTCGGGGTCGAGCTCGACCAGCTCGTCGTCCTTCTGCAGCGCGGCGAGCTGCACGCGCCGGAACATCTCGTTGCGGACGAGCACGACGAATGCGCGACGGTTGGTGAGGATCGACGGCGGCGCCGGCGGCACCACGGGAGCATCCGGGTCGTCGGCCGGGTTGATGAGCTGCTCCCACTCGTCCACGAGGCTCGAGTCGACCTGCCGCACCAGCTCGCCGAGCCACGCGACGAGGTCCAGCAGGTCGGGCGTCTGCGCATCGACGGGCACGGTCTGACGGATGGCCCGGTAGGCATCGCTGAGGTAGCGCAGCACGAGCCCTTCGCTGCGGGCCAGCTGGTACAGCGAGACGTACTCGCCGAATGAGCACGCCCGCTCGAACATGTCGCGCACGACGGACTTCGGCGACAGCTCGAAGTCGCGCACCCACGGCTGGCTCGACGCGAACACCTCGTAGGCCTGCGCGAGCAGGTCCTCCAGCGGCTTCGGCCAGGTGATCTCCTCGAGCAGCTCCATGCGCTCGTCGTACTCGATGCCCTCGCGCTTCATCGCCGCCACGGCCTCGCCACGGGCGCGGAACTGCTGCTGCGACAGGATCGGACGCGGGTCGTCGAGCGTCGCCTCGATGACACTGACGACGTCGAGCGCGTAGTGCCCCGTGCCGACCGACGACGCCGGAGGCGCGGCATCCGGTCCCCGTCCGAGCTCGACCTCGGGGTCGAGCATCTCGATCGCGGCGAGCGCGAACGGCGACAGCGGCTGATTGAGGGCGAAGTTCGGCTGCAGGTCGACGGTGAGATGGATGCCGCCGGCGTCGGCCTCGACCACGCCGGCCTGCACGAGGGTGCGGAAGATCGCGATCGCCCGACGCGCGAGCTCGTACCGGCGGGGGCGGGGCTCGTGGTTGTCGAAGACGAGGGAGCGGACGTTGCCGAAGACGTCGCCGCCGCGGGCGATGACGTTGATGAGCATCGCGGCGGTCAGCTTCATCTGCGGCTGCAGCGGCTCGGGCTCGGCGGCGACGAGGCGGTCGTAGCTCTGCTCGGTCCAGTTGACGAAGCCCTGCGGCGCCTTCTTGCGCACGATCTTCTTCTGCTTCTTGAGATCGTCGCCGGCCTTGGCGATCTGCGCCGCGTTCTCGATCTCGTGGTCCGGCGCCATGACGACGACCGTGCCCGCCGTGTCGTACCCCGCGCGGCCCGCGCGGCCGGCGATCTGGTGGAACTCGCGTGCCGTGAGCTGCCGCATGCGCTGGCCGTCGTACTTGGTCAGCGCGGTCATCAGCACGGTGCGGATGGGCACGTTGATGCCGACGCCGAGGGTGTCCGTGCCGCAGATGATCCGCAGCAGCCCGCGCTGGGCGAGCGTCTCGACGAGGCGGCGGTACCGCGGGAGCATCCCGGCGTGGTGCACGCCGATGCCCGCGCGGACGTAGCGCGAGAGGGTCTTGCCGAACCCGGTGGTGAAGCGGAACCCGCCGATGGCCTCGGCGATCTCGTCGCGCTGCTCGCGCGTGATGATGCGGATCGACGACAGCGCCTGCGCCCGCTCCATCGCCGCGGCCTGCGAGAAGTGCACGACGTAGATGGGCGCCTGCTTGGTGTCGAGCAGCTCCTGCACCGTCTCGTGCACCGGCGTGCGCGCGTACTCGAAATGCAGCGGCACGGGACGTTCGACGCCGGTGACCCGGGCGGTGGGGCGACCGGTCCGGCGGGACAGGTCGTCGGCGATGTCGGTGACGTCGCCGAGGGTCGCCGACATCAGCACGAATTGCGCGCGCGGGAGCAGCAGCAGCGGCACCTGCCACGCCCAGCCGCGGTCGGGCTCGCCGTAGTAGTGGAACTCGTCCATCACCACCTGCGCGACGTCGGCGTCCGCCCCCTGGCGGAGGGCGAGGTTCGCGAGGATCTCCGCGGTGCAGCAGATGATGGGCGCGTCGGCGTTGACCGAGGAGTCGCCCGTCACCATCCCGACGTTCTCGGCGCCGAAGACGTCGACGAGCGCGAAGAACTTCTCGCTCACCAGCGCCTTGATCGGCGCCGTGTAATAGGTGCGACCGCGCCGGGCGAGGGATGCCGCGTGGGCGGCCACCGCGACCAGCGACTTCCCCGTGCCGGTCGGGGTCGACAGGATCACGTTCGCCCCCGACACGATCTCGATGATCGCCTCGTCCTGGGCGGGGTACAGCGTGAGCCCGCGCCCGGCCGCCCAGTCGACGAAGCCCAGGTAGGCGGCATCCGGATCGGCGCCGACGGGCACGTGGTCGAGGAGGGAGGTCACCGTCCCAGCCTCTCATCCCCCGCCGGTGCGGTCCGCCCCTCACTCGGCGTCGCTGAACACCCCGATGCGTTCCCCGTCGAGCACGAACTGCAGGCTCGTGCCGACGGGGAACCGCTCCTGCAGCTCCGCGGGCGCGTCGTCCGAGACGACGAGCTGCGCCGTCGGCGCGAACACGCCCGCCCCGCATCCGCCGTAGACCTGTCCCCCGCGATACGAGCTGTCGGTGTCGGCGATGTCCTCCGAGGGCACGAGGTAGAGGCAGAGGTTCTCGGCGTCGTCGGAGTAGACCCGCAGGGCGCCGACGACCGCCGTCAGTCCGAAGAAGTCGTCGTACCCGGTGACGCCGTCGGGCGTCGGCCAGAACAGCGGCGGCGGCACGAACGACGGGTCCACCTGCAAGGTGTCGACCTGCGCGACACCGGCCGAGCGGGAGACGGGAGCAAAGGTGGTCCCGACCGCCGTCGCCGCGCTGGTGACGGCAGCCACGGCCGCGATCGTCCCGGCCCACATCCAGAGGCTCCGCTGGGAACGCATTGCCGGACGTCGGCGCCGACGTCGCCCGGGGGACGTGGATGCCGCCCCCTCCGCGTCCTCGTCCGGGTCGGCTTCCGCGTCGCGGGCGGGGTCCGGGTGCGGGGCGGGGTTGGCGGGGTCGGCCGGGTCGGCGCCGGCGATGGCCTCGACGGTGGAGGTGCCGCCGGCGGAGTCCGTGCCGGTCGTGTCCGCCGCGGTCCCGATCCCGGCGGCGGCGGGCGTCTCCCTGACAGCGGCGCCATCGAGCGGAAGGGGGAGGAACACGTCCGCCGGCCCCGAGGGGGTGGCATCCGGGTCCGTCGCCCTCCGCAGCCGCTCCTGCTCCTCGAGCTCGCTCAGGCGGGCGACCGCCGCGGGATCGACGGCGATGTCGGCGTCGGGGCCGTACGCCCGCGCGCTCAGACGGGCGAGCTCGTCGCGCACGTCGTCGTCCATGCCTCGATGCTCGCATATGCGCGCGGGGCCGGGGCCGTCTCGCTCCATTCGAGGGAATAGATGTGGGAGTGCGCTGTTGCACCGGGCATGCGTTCTTTCGGCACACTCTCGTTCGGTCATTACGGGCCGCTCGGCGGCGGGCATCACCTGTCCGCGGGCGAGTCGATGCTGCAGGCCATCGACCTCGCGCAGGGCATGGACGATCTCGGCGTCAACGGGATCTCCTTCCGCGTCCACCACTTCGCCCGGCAGCAGGCGGCGCCCATGCCCCTGCTCGCGGCCATCGCCGCCCGGACGCAGCGCATCGAGGTCGGCACCGGCGTCATCGACATGCGGTACGAGAACCCGCTCATGCTCGCCGAGGAGGCGGCATCCGTCGACCTCATCAGCGGCGGCAGACTCGCCCTCGGCGTCAGCCGCGGGTCACCCGAGACGGTTGTGCGCGGCTACGAGGCGTTCGGCTACACCGGGTCGCAGGACCCGCGCGGCGCCGACATCGCCCGCGACCACTTCGACCTCTTCCTGCGCGCCATCGACGGCGAGGGGCTGGCCGAGCGCGACCCGATGAGCCCCTTCGGCGGCGGCACCGGGATGCAGCGTATCGAGCCGCACTCCCCCGGTCTGCGCACGCGGATCTGGTGGGGCGCCGGCACCATCGCCACCGCCGAGTGGGCCGGCCGCACGGGCGTGAACCTCATGTCGTCCACGCTGCTGACCG
>VGAV01000120.1 GCA_016870695.1 Actinomycetota bacterium
GCGGAGCTCCTGCAGTCCGGACAGCCCGCTCTCGGACCCGAAGGCGTCGGCGAGGCGGCGTTCCGCGGCGGCGGCGGCGGGCAGCGTGAACGCCGCGACGTACGGCAGGACGATCGCGTGCGTCTCGGCGTGGGGGAGGCCGTACGTGCCGCCCAGGGCGTGGCAGATCTTGTGATGCAGACCCGAGCCCGCTGAGGCGAAGGCCGCGGCGGCGAGGTAGGTGCCGAGGAGCGCCTCGGAGCGTCCCGACCCGTCGGCGGGGCTCGCCGTGACCGCCCGGAGGCCCGCCCCGAGCGCACGGATGCCCTCGGTCGCGAACGCGGCGTTGATCGGGTCGGCGCGGGGGGCCCAGAGCGAGTCGACGCAGTGGGCCAGGGCGTTCAGGCCCGACGCGACGGTGAGGTCCCGGGGGAGCGTCGTCGTGAGGTCGGGGTCGTAGACGATCGCGCGGGGCAGCACCCGCGGGTCCGAGCCGGTGGTCTTGCGTCCGTTCTCGGTGAGCCCCCACACATCGGTCGCCTCGGAGCCCGCGTACGTCGTCGGGACGGCGATGATCGGGATGCCGGTGGTCAGGGCGACCGCCTTCGCCAGACCCGTCGTCGACCCGCCGCCGATCGCGACGATGACGTCCGCCTCCGCGTCCGTGGCCGCGCGCCGTGCCCGTTCGGCCGTCTCGACGGGGATGTGCGGGGCGACCTCGGTCCAGCTGAGCGCGACGGGGAGGACCGCGGCGACGGCGTCGGCGAGCTCCTCCTGCGAAGCGGTGGCGATGACCATCACGCGCTGCGCGCCCAGTCTCCCGACCTCGCTGACGACGTGCGGGACGGCGCGTCCGGTCTCGAACACCACGCGCGCGGGGAGCGTCGCGTGCGTGAACGTCAGGCTCGCGGTCATGTCGTCCTGCTGAGGACGGACCGGAGGGCGGCGGTGAGCGCGCCCGCGGGGTCGTCGGCCCCGGTCATCGATCGCCAGGCCACGATCTTGTCCGGGCGCACGAGGAGCGCGCCGTCCTCGTCGACGCCGCGGAGGCGCTCCCAGTCGAAGTAGAGGTCGGTGTAGCGGCGACCCGGCCCGATGACGACGGCGGCGACCGGCAGCCCCAGGGCGGCGGCCACGTCGGGGACGGCATCCGCCCAGGCCTGCCCGGCGATCCCGGTGAAGAGGGTGAACTGGGAGCTCGGGGCGAGGTCCAGGGTCGAGAACGTCTGGCGCGCGTCGCCGACCCAGACGTGGGGGAGCGGCGAGCCCGGCACGGTCGACGGCTCGTAGTACAGCTCCGGGTCGCGCGTCGGCGCCGGTCGCGTCGTCCCGTCGGGGATGACGGCGGTGGAGGTGTAGAACTGCCCCATCTCGACCCCGTGGGCGTTGAACTCGTAGTTCTTCAGCTCCATCGCCGCGGAGATGGCGCGACGCTTCTCCTCTCCGCGGGGGGTCTGCGCCTTGCGCTCCTCGATCTGCGCGCGCATCTCCTCTTCGCTTCTGGCATCCATCACGCCCAGGGCGGTGAACAGCTCGCCGAACTCCCGCCCGGACTTGTTCGCCCGGAGGACGATCTGCTTCGCGACCGGCGCGCGTTCGGCCGTGTACGTCTCGAGCAGCTCCGGCCCGGCCTGGCCGCGGATCACGGCGGCGAGCTTCCACGCGAGGTTGTAGGCGTCCTGGATCGACGTGTTGGACCCGAGCCCGTTGGACGGCGGGTGGCGGTGGATCGCGTCCCCGGCGGCGAAGACGCGTCCCTTCTGCAGGCGCGTGGCGTACATCTCGTTGTTGCCCCAGAGCGAGGTCCCCGTGATCGTGATGTCGAGGGCGGGGTCGCCGATGAGGTTGCGGACGATCTGCTCGGCGGCGGCGTGGTCGATGACCGGCTCGGGTTCGTTGATGTCGTACCCCCAGACGATGAGCCACTCGTTCCAGGGGCGGACCATGCGGATGAGGCCCGCGCCGATGCCGCCAACGTTCGAGCCGGGCTGCACGACCCAGTACAGGACGCTGGGCCGGTGTCCGACGAGGTGGTCGATGTCCGCGGTGAACGTGATGTTCATCGACCCGGCGATGTCCATCCGGCCCTCCATCGGGAGGTCGAGGTCCGCGACGACCCGCGAGCGGGCGCCGTCGGCGGCGATGAGGTACTTCGCCGCACGTCGTAGGGCCGCCCCGTCACGCGGTCCATGACGCTGACGGTGACGCCGTCCTCGTCCTGCGTGTGCGACAGGTACTCGCTGGAGAAGCGGGTCTGCGCGCCGCGTGCGGTCGCGTTGCGGACGAGGATCGGCTCGAGGTAGTTCTGCGGGATGTCGCAGTTGAGGGTCGGGGAGGCCAGGACGTAGTCGGCGTGGCGTGCGGGGCTCGTCCCCCAGCTGAGGATGCGGCCGAGCTCCTCTCCGGCGAGGGAGGTGCAGAAGACGGTGTCGCCGATCATGTGGTGGGGTGTGGCGTCGGCCTCGACCTGCTTCTGGATCCCCATGTCGCGGAAGAACTCCATCGCGCGCTGGTTGGTGATGTGCGCGCGAGGGGTGTTGGCCGTCCACCGGTACTTGGTGATCATCATCGTGTCGATGCCGAGGGTCGCCAGGGTCAGAGCGGCGGATGCACCGGCCGGTCCCGTCCCGACGATGAGGACGTCCGTCGTCACCGCCTCGGTCCCGGGCAGGGGGGTGTCCACGATGCCGTCGTCGAATGCCGCCATGGGTTCGTCCTTCGTGCCGGAGCCACGTCAATGTGGCGTCAGGGGAAGTATGCGACCGGAGGGGCGGAGGCGCGGGGGAACGATGTCGCGGGACCGGAGATGTCCGGATTCGTCAAAGCGGGGGCAGGGCGCGCACGTCGCTCGGGCGGCATCCGTACTCCGACCGGAACGCGCGGCTGAAGTGGGCCTGCGAGGCGAACCCGCTGCGCCGGGCGACGTCCGCGATCGTCCCGGACTCCCGCAGCAGGCGGTGCGCTCGCGTCAGGCGACGGTGCCTGATCTCGTCGGCGAGGCTCGTTCCGGTCGGTGCGAACAGGCGTCGCACCGTGCGTTCGGTGACGCGCAGGCGTTCCGCGACGGTCTCGGTGGTGAGGTCCGTCTCGTGCAGGTGCTCGTCGACGTGGTCGAGGACGATGGTGCGGAGCCCCTCGGCGGAGGTGGACGCCCCGGGCGTGAGGAGGAGGCGGAGCCGTTCGGTGAGGTCGTCGGCGACAGTGGCGTCGTCGTGACGGGAGAGCCCCGCCTCGACGTGCCGGCGGAGGGAACGGGTCAGCAGAGCGGCGACGGGAGCGTCTCCGTCCGAGACGAGGGTGGCGGCCGGAGCGGAGCCCGGCGGCACGAGATCGGCCGTCGCTGTCGGGGAGACCCGGATGACGAGCTCGTCCACCCCCTCCCGGAACCGACGTTCGAAGGGCTCGTGGCCCTCGCACAAGACGACGGCGCCCGGACCGTGCGCGATCTCGCCGGTGCGGCTGCGGAGCTCGGATCGGCCGCGGCGGCTGAGGTACAGGACGCACCCGGGCGACTCGTGCGACCGGATGTGCCGCGGCGTGCGTTCCACCGCGTGCGGTGTGGCCACGACGTGCGCGAGATCGTACGGACCGACGCGGGCGCTCCGCACGGCGGCGTCGAAGGTGCCCGACCGCGGCAGGGCGCAGCCCAGTCCGACCAGCGCGTGGGCGTGGTGCGCCTCCCACGTCACGACGCGCTCCGCCTCGGCGAGGTGGCGCGTCGCGAAGAACTGCCGGTCCATGCCGTGAACCCTTCGCCTCGTCGCTGAGTGGGGTGCCGTTCCCGGTCGATTGGATGCCGACCGCTCGGCGTTCCGGCCCAGGATAACCCTCGGGCGTCCCTGGACGGACGGCTCTGTCTCGTTGCTCTGTGTCGCTGCGTGCTGGGCGGTGTCCCATTTTGTGCAGGGGGGACGGCGCTGGGCTGCACATAGTGGAACATGCCCTGTGGGGCCCGCTGGCTGGTGCCCAGCGTGTCCCACTTTGTGCAGGGGGGACGGCGCTGGGCTGCACAAAGTGGGACATGCCCTGTGGGGCCTGCTGGCTGGTGTCCCACTTTGTGCGGAGCGCAGGACGCTGCGCTGCACATATGGGGACATGCTGTGCCGGGACCACTGCGTGGTGCCCCGCTTCGAGTGATCCCGGCGCAGCGCGCACCCGCTGGAAGGTCGGCCGTTCCGACGAAGATTCAGGTGCAGTTGACGTGGTGGGCCCCGTGGGGCTCGAACCCACGACCCGCGGATTAAAAGTCCGATGCTCTACCGACTGAGCTAGAGGCCCGTGGCATCCACCCTACCGGCGCCGACGGCCGGGGAAGGACGCCGGCGTGCGCGACCGAGGCGCTCGCGCATGGGCGGACGACAACGCCCGCCGCGTGCAAGAAGGCGGTCAGCGTCGCGAGTACGGACTTCCCCAAAAGTCCGTACGCTCGCGAACGCTGACCGCCCTCGAACAGAGCGACCGCCGGGGCCCCCTCGCCTGGGGCACCGGCGGTCGCCGTCAGTTCCGATCTCTCATCGATCGGCCGGTGCGTAGATTACGCAGCCGGGGGCATCAGGACCGTGTCGATGAGGTACACGGTCGCGTTGGCGGTCTGGACGCCACCGCAGATGACGTTGGCGTCGTTGACCATGATCGAGTCGCCGCTGCCGGTGACCTCGACGTCGGCACCCTGGACCGTGGCGTGCGTGCCGTCGATCTCGTCGGGGGCGATCTGGCCGGGGACCACGTGGTACGTGAGGATCGTGGTCAGCAGGTCGGTGTCGGTCTTCAGCGTCTCGATGGTCGCCGGGTCGATCTTGGCGAACGCGTCGTCGACCGGAGCGAAGACGGTGAACTCGCCACCGTTCAGGGTGTCGACGAGGTTGACCTCGGGGTTCAGCTGGCCGCTGACGGCCGCGGTAAGGGTGGTGAGGAGCGGGTTGTTCGACGCGGCCGTGGCGACCGGGTCGGCGGACATGCCCTCGACCGAACCGGCGCCGGAGGGAACGGCGGCGGCGTAGTCGGCGCAGCCGGGGCCGACGAGGTTGGCGGCCGGGTCCATGGTGTCAGCGGACGCCGACATCGAGGGGGTGGACTCCATCGAGGGCTCGGTGGTCTCCTCGGTCGCGGTGCTGCCCGCGCCACCCGAACAGGCGGTGAGAGCGAAGGCCGAGCCCATAACGAGGGCGAGACCGGCAACGACGTGCTTCTTGTTGGTGAGCATGACATTCCTCCGAAATCGTCGGACCGCGTGATGCGACCCGTCAGGACACCCCGGTGCGGGGGGTGGTTCGCCGTGAGGCGGCGTACACAGGGTCTTCGGCACCCCCGCACCTTCGGATTGCGCAAAGTTACGAATCCGCTATCTGGAGGGAAATAAAACCCAGATCAGAGGCGCCTAAATTGTTTTTCGTTCTCGGTCTGCCGTGGCATCCATCGGCCGGGCGACGCCGGCTTCTGTAACGGTTCTATAGCCGCTGACGCGCTCGCGCGCGCGTACGGGGGTCTGTGGGACGGGGTGAGGAATGATGGATGCCATGGTGATCGACGGCTTCGCTCTCCCCGACGACGGGCCCGACCGCGTCGACCACGTCGGCGATCTGCTGCGACGGGTCGCCGACGGCGACCGCGTCGCCTTCGCGGAGCTGTACGACACGCTGTCGTCTCGTGCCTTCGGCCTCATCCTCCGCGTCCTCGTGGACCGCTCTCAGAGCGAGGAGGTGCTGCAGGAGGTCTTCCTCGAGATCTGGCAATCCGCCGGACGTTTCGCTCCGAACAAGGGCCAAGGACGCTCGTGGGTTCTCACGATCGCGCACCGCAGGGCGGTGGACCGGGTACGGTCCTCGCAGTCCAGTGCCGATCGGGATGTGCGCGCGGGATTCCGGAATATGGACGTCGCCTATGACGACGTCTCTGAGAAAGTAGAGATGAGGATCGAGGGGCGCCGCGTCACCGAAGCATTGGCGACGCTGCCCGACGCGCAGAGAGAAGCGATCGCACTGGCCTATTTCGGGGGTTACAGCCAGAGCGAGATCGCGACTCTCGTCGGGGCGCCGCTCGGCACGATCAAGACAAGGATGCGCGACGGTCTGTCGCGCCTCAGGCAGGAAATGGGGGTGGAGAAGTGAACGAGAGGGATTTCGCCGACCTCGCAGCCGGTCACGCGCTCAATGCGCTATCGGAGGCAGATGAACGCGCATTCCAGGAGGCTCTGGCGGGGAACCCGCTCTGGGACCGTCACGTTCGGGACGCCTCCGATGCGGTCGCGGCCATCAGCGACACCGTCGAGCCCGTCGAGCCTCCGGCCGCGATCCGGGCTGCGCTCTTCGCCCGCATCAGCGAGCTGCCGCAGCAGTCGGCGCCCGCGGTGGAGGACGTGGACGCATTCGACGACGAGGACTACGCCGCGCTCGGCGTGGCCCCGGCCACCGTGCAGAACAGCCCGCAGGAGACCGACCGCGACGTCGTCGCGCCGGCCGCGGCTGCCGGATCGTCGTGGGGGCTGCGCCGCTGGTTCACGCTGGCGGCATCCATCGTCGCCGTCCTCGTGCTCGGATTCGGCGCGGTCACGGTCGGCCAGCAGCTGACCCGCCCGGCATCGCTCATCGCGCTCGAGCAGATCGAGAACGCGCCGGACGCGCAGTCCACGACGACGACCATGCCGGACGGGACGACCGTCACCGCGCACTGGTCGGCGTCGACGGGCCAGAGCGTGCTCGTCACCGACGACATGCCCGCGCTTCCCGCGGAGCAGACCTACGAGCTGTGGTTCGTCCGCGAGGGCACGCCGATCGCGGCGGGCGTCTTCGATCCGGATGCCTCCGGTGACGCCACCGCCGTCCTCGACGGCCAGTACCGTTCGGGCGATCTCATCGCCGTGACGGTCGAGCCCGCCGGTGGATCGCCCGACGGCACGCCGAGCTCCGACCCGGTCGTCCTCCTCGCGACGGCCTGACGCAGAACGCTGCACCGCTCCGACGCCCGCGCTCCGGCGCGGGCGTTGTTGCGTACGGCGGCCGACGGCGCGCAACCGGCCCCCGGAACGGACCCTCGCGATTAGCCTGGAACGATGAGCGATGCCTCACGCGAGTTCCACAGGCCGATCCGTCGCCCGGCGGAGCTGTTCGACCGCCT
>VGAV01000121.1 GCA_016870695.1 Actinomycetota bacterium
ATGCAACATCACTTCTCGTCCGACGCGCCCGCGGGGGCGTTCCGCCGCTCACGCGGCGTCCCGGATGGTCAGGACGCGGTCGCCGACCTCGATGACCACGTCGGTGGGTACAGGGGTGCGCTGGTGGGGGAGGAGAGGGGTGGGAGCTCCGGCGCCGCGGACGAAGGTGCCGTTCGTGGAGCCCAGGTCGGTGACCCAGACCTGGTGCCCGTCCCACTCCAGCCGGGCGTGGGACTTCGACATCGTCCGGGACATGTCGGCCCAGCGGTAGACGTCGGCCGGAGCGTCCGCCGGGGCGGACGGATCGCGGCCCAGGATGAGCGCGGTGGTCAGCGTGAGACGTTCGCCCGAGTCGAGCAGGATCCCCGGGGCGGTCGAACGGGCCGCGGGGCTCGTGGTGCGGCCGAGCGCGGAGTCGGGGAAGCGGAACGCCGAGACGGCGGGGGCGAAGGGATCGCGCGCACGTCGCAGATCGCACAGGACGAGGGCACCGGAGAACAGGGCGACGAGCGCGGCGGGCCCGGCGGCGACGCCGCTCGATCGACGCACGACGCGCGCGTTGACGGTCGCGGTGCCGAGTGTGCGGCCGGTGCGGCCGAGGAGCCAGACCCCGACGGTGAGCAGGACGACGGCGAGCGCGATGAGGGCCCACCCCGCGGCGGGGAGCCCGCCGGCGATGACGACGATGCCGGCGGCGAGCAGCGCGAGCGGCATGACGACGTCGAGCGCGACAGCGCCCGCGATCTGTCCGGCCCCCGCGCGTGCGGTGAACACCAGCGGATCGACATCGGCCAGCCGCGGCGCCTCCTGCGTACTCGTCATCGGCTCTCCTCGCCCCTCAACCCTCCAACCCTATGCACCTCGCTGCGTGAGCGCGGATCGGTTCGGTTGCTTGTGTGGACAACTCGCGTCCCGGCAGAATCCGCGAGTCAGGTTGCTTCTCGTCGGTGGGGCCGGCTCATCAGCGTCGGCGGAGCGGGACGTAGGTGCGTGCGGCGACCATCTCGATCACATCCCCGGCGGCATCCGCGGAGATCTCCTCGAGGTCGGCGTCCAGGGGGAATCGGACGGCGCGATCGAGCACGCCCCGCGAATCCCGGAGCCACGCGTCGACGTCCGCGAGGTATTCGTCGGTCGGGCCGGTGGCATCCATTCGCCGTCGGAACAGGCGGACGGGGACGAGCCGCCCGTCGACGAGGTGCTCGCGGATGAAATAGCGGACGGAGAGGGATGCCGCGGCCCCCCTCTCGCGTCCCTGCTCGCGGCTCCGCCAGTCGGTGACGCGGTTCGCCGCGCGCAGACGTGACAGGAAGTGCTCGAGGGCGGCCTCTTCCGAGGCGAACTCGCGACGCCCGACCGGGGTGGCACGCTCATCCGTCGCGAAGACGGCCCACTCGTCCGGCGTGCGGGCGATCGCGACCACGTCCGCCTGATTCGTCGCGTCTTCGAACCACCGGTAGCCGTGAAGCCCCTCGCGTCGGATGGCTTCGAGGACCCCCTCGCGCGTCGTCGGCGCTCCGTGCAGGAGACTCGTCTGCAGGCTCTCCACATCCTCGTCGGCGAGATAGCTGAACTTGGCTGCCTCGACATCGCTGGCAAAGAAGCGCCTGGAACCATGGGTTCGTCGCGACAAGATGAAGCCCGCGTCCGGGGCCCCCTCGAGGGAGAAACCCTCCGCGGGAACCGCCACTCCATCGACATCGATGGCGAGGGGGCGGCGAAGAGCCGGCAGGCGATGGGCTGCCCGGATGTCATTGGCGAGCAGGCACATGAGGTACCGAACGACGTCGTCGGAAGTCTCGGCCCGGAAGACCGTGCCCCTGTCCTGGTCGCGCCACTGCTTGTGGACCTGCCATCCCGTCTCCGTTGCCCGGATCCGCAGGGTCAGCTCGTCTGCGCGCAGAATCACGCCCCCGTGTATGGGCGTGGCGCAGAGGATCTCCGGTGCGAGTTCCGCAACGGCGAGGATGTGGATAGGGCCTGCGTCTTCAGGCCGTCGTTCGGACGAGTTCCTCACCCCGCATATCCGTGACGTCCTCCAGGCGTGCCGTGATCTCGTACACCCCGGCGTCGACGCGCTCCAGCCCTGCGTGGTCCGCTGAGGGGGCGTCTCGACCGATGTAGACGAGACGCGCGACCGTTCCGGTTCCGTCGTTCCATCGTCGAGCGACCTGGAAGCGCAGGCCGTTGAGCGTAGCCGTGAGGCGGAGTGCGTAGATGTCCTCGATCTCCTCGGCCTCCACGACGTGAGCCCAGAGCCCGCGTTCGGTGGTCTTTCCTCCGTCGAACGGTCTGAAGGACGCGAGGACGACGCGGTCGTTCTCCAACTCGTCCGTGAGGAGGGAGACCCCTTTCCATCGAGAGAAGGTTCCGCACACGTCTGACGGTAGAGCTCGCCCCTGACCCGGTTGCCACCCCGACGCGACGTTCGCGTAGGCCGAGAGGAACTCTTCGCGTCCGTCCGTATGGATGCGCCACAGTTCGGAGCCGGCGGGTACCCTCGTCGGCTCCACCCACCACAACGGGACCAGCCCCTTCGTCGTCGGGGAGAACCCGGTACCGGTGAATGGGGGAAGGCCCACGAACCCCTCGCCACCCCCGTCGACGGCGCCCGTGGCAGGCACGAAAGTCATTGTCGCGCGGGGCTGGAAACGCAGCACGTCGACGAAAGGCTCATCAGCGAAGAGCGGATCATCGGCGGCGTAGCCGTGCGCCTCGAGAACCTCAGACGAAGTGCGCGCCCAGGACACGTCGGCGTGCCGCGCGACGAACCCGCAGAGGAACTCGTCGCCCTGCGTCCAGAGTCGACGTCGCGCTGGGCTCACGACCTTCTCGAAGATGTCCATGCTTCTCATCTTGGCGTGGACTCCGAGTCAGCCGACGTCGAGCCTGCGAGAGGGATGACCTTCTCGCGGTAATCCTCGATCTCGGGGACAGGAACCCGCAATGAGACCCCGCCGTACAGAGAACGGGGGTCGTGTACCGCGGCTCCGGGAATCGCGGCGATGGCATCGAATTCCGGGCCGTTGTCGTAATAGAGCATGGCGAAGGAGCCGAGCTGGTCTCGAGGAACAGGACTCCACACCGCGGTCTCATCGCTCTTCGAAATCGAAACCAGAGGAATCCAGTGACCCTGGTAGAGACCCTCTGACTCCACTCGCTCGACCGCGAGGACATCCCACGGGGGGATCTCTCGCTGACCCGGACCCTCATGGTCGTAGACGACGAACCGCGACGGGATCGTCCCCGGCTTGATGCGGTACGTCGATACGAACCACCCGCCCGTCGTCTCGATCCAGGTACCGGTGCTGCGGAGGTCACCATGGTCCTCGTTCACACTGGCACCCATCCGTTCTCGGTCAACACGACGAAGGGGATCTCCTCCCCTGATGCCGTGATCCTGTAGATCTCTGTACCGAGCTCAAGGTCGATCCGGCCCGGGAGATGATACTCAGGGATGATCTGGATACCGCCGTCGCCCACAAAGCCATGTCCGAGGAACGGGTTGGAGGGGCCGAGGGGATCCATGCGCTGCGGACGGTAGTACGGCTGACCCGAAGAGTCGAAGAGGTACCCCGCCAAGGCGCCGGCATCGGCTGACGGTACCCGCAGGTCAGCACCCTCGGGGAGGGTGAACCGCACGGCGTAGGTCTCACCGATCGGCGCCGTGAACTGATCCGGAACCGTTCGTCCGGGCCCATAGTCGAGTCCGAAACCGCGAGCGATCTCCTCCGGCGTCGTCAGCCGCGCGGCGTCGGATGCGCGAGCGACGAAACCGCCCACCGTGTCCTCCGGCCCGTACTTGTGCTGCAGCAGGTTGTCCACGTCCGTCTGGCCGAGGATCTTCTGCATGACCTCGCCGGGCTGAGGCATCGGGATGCTTTCTCGGACGTCGAGAACGACGCGCGCTTCCTCAGGCGTGAGGGATTCCAAGGGCCTCTCGTGGATGAGGTGATGGAACTGGTCGGGCGACAGGCCGTGACGAGCTGCGGCCGATTCGATCGCCGATTCTGCGCTCGGGGACTCGATGACCTGGTCGTGCGACATCCGCGGTTCGAAGGAGTCGCCGTCAGGCAGACGAGTCGGGTCGTTCGTCGGAGGCCCACCGCCGTCGTCGCCGCGCCCGCCGCCCATGGCGCCGTCGTCGCCGCGGCCCACGCCGCCGCCCGTGGCGCCGTCGGAGCCGTGGTGCCCGCCGGCATGGCTGCTGCCTCCGCCAGTCTCGGTGGAGGGTTCGCGGACGACCGTCGATTCGCCTGAGCCGCTCGTCTCCGTCCGCACGGGAGCGTCTTCGACGATCGAGTTCCCGACTGCCGGACCGGTCTCGCCGCGGACGCCGCCGGCCGTGACGAGCTCCGGCTCGCGCACCGGAGCGGACATGCCGCCGTCGGCGCGCACCGGGACGTCACCGCCGCGGACGGTGTCGAACGAGCCCGCGGGCATCTCGATCCGTCCGGAGGGGATCTGCGCGGTCGGCGGGAACTCGTAGACCGGGATGCCGTCCTCCACACGAGCGGTGACGGTGCCGAGATCGACGCCCGCCTCGTCCAGCGCGCGCAGCGCCGAGGTCGCGTCGTCCGCGACGAACGGCGTGTCCGGGGTGTTGAGGTGGAAGCCGTCGGTGGCATCCGACCCCAAGCGTCCGATGAGGCCGTCCAGGCTGTGCAGACCGGCCCCGCCGAGGCGCACCGCGCCGTTCATCGCGAGCGCAGCCGGATCGACGAAGTCGACGACCTTCGCCATCTTCGAGACGACGGATGCCGCCGTCGAAGCGGTCTTCACGCCGGCGACGGCCGCGCCGCCGACGGGGATAAGGGCCGTGCCGACGTTGAATACGGATTCGCCGAGGGCGGTGCCGGGGTCGTCCTGCCACTTGTCCCAGGCGATGAGCGCCTTGCCGGTGTTGAGCGCCGCCTCGTCGGCCTGCGCCTTGAAGTCGCGAACCTCTTGAGGGAGGAAACCGCCCATCCCGGTGGCCTCCATCACGGCGTCGCTCGCGAAGAGCGGGCCCAGCAGGGGCGAGTTGGCGACGCCCGAGAACGCGATGAGGCCCAGGTTCCCCCATGCGGCACCGTAGGCGTCGCCGGAGAAGAACTCGCCCGTCTCGGGGTTGTAGCCGAGCACGAGGGTGCCGAGGCCGGTGATCGTGCCCCAGACCCCGCCGACGGCGATGCCTTCCCAGAGGAAGTCCTTGAACACGAACTTCGCGGTCGCCTCGCCGCAGCCCTCGGTGCGCTCGACCTCGGCGCCCCACGGCATCTCGGTGCCCTCGGGGATCTCGGCGATGCCGTAACCGAGGGCGTCGTCCTCGGACTGCGCCGCACGGAGCGCGGCACCGCCGAAGAGCGCGCGGATGCGGTTCGCGCAGGCGCGCTCGGCCTCCCACAATTTGACCTGCTGGGCGTTGACCGCAGCGAGCAGCTCGTTGTTGCGGTCGACGTGCTCCTGCGACTCGTGCCACTCCTTCGTGACCGTGCGGTACTTGTCCGGGGTCGCGGGGGCGGACGTCGTCGACGACCCCCACGAGCCCTGATACGTCGGCATGGTGGTCGCGCCGCCGTAGGGCGACTGCGCCGCCGTCCAGGCCGGGTTGATCTCGCGGACCTGCACGCCGCCCTGGATGGAGTCGACGAAGGTCTGCGCCTCGACGCGCAGGGAGTCGAGCTCCGCCTTGATCGGACGCACGTCGGCCGCGAAGGCGATCAGCGCAGCGGACACCTCGGAGAGGTTGTCGCCCGCCTGGGTGGCCTGCGCGCTGACGGGCGCCATGAGCCCCAGCAGCGTCGGCGACTCGGGCGCCTCGTAGACGCCGGCCATGCCCTGCCAGGCGAAGTGGACGTTCGACCCGTGCTCGACGACCTGACCGGAGATCGTCCCGATCGTGCGGGCGTTCTCGTCGATGACGTCCGGCAGGATGTCGGCACCGGGGATCTTCTCGGGATCGATGGGGCTGGGCATCACTGCATCCCGTGGGGGAGGGCGGGCGGGTAGACGGCGGCGATCGCGGCCGTCTCGGCGTTGGCGGCCATCTCCATGTCTCCTGCGATGTAGGCCTCGGTCGCGCTGACGACGCCCTGAGCGGCCGCGCCGATCCGGGCGCTCATGCCCTGGATGCGCGGTGCCTCCTCCTGCTCGAAGTAGGTCTGCACCGCCTCGGAGATGGCTCCGGACTGCGTCGCCGTCACGGCCCCTTCAAGCGCCGGGCTGAGCGCGTTGAGCGCCGCTCCGAGCGCCTCGGCATCGACGTTGACCGTCTGCAGAACCGACACGACTCCCGACGGTTGAATCCGCCAGCTGGTCATCGCCCCCACCCCTTCGAATCTCGCATTCGCCCGCGCCCCTCACCCCGGTCGCGGGCGCCGTCGATGCCGGGCGCATCCCGCGCCCGGCATCGTGCGGCGATGATCAGCCGATCGACTCCACAGCCGCGCGAGCCTTGCTCAGCGCGGTCTGGGCCGACTCGTCGTTGCGCTCGAGCGAGGAGCGCAGCGTCTGGATGATGCCGCGCACCTCAGCGGCGGCGTTCTTCCAACGGAGCTCCTTGCCGCGGTAGTCCTCGGACACCCCGTCCGCGGAGTAGTCGGCCATGGCGGCCTGCACGTCGCGATCACGCTGGTCGATGAGCGACTCCAGCTGAGCGGCGACGCGGTTGAAGTTGTCCTGTGCGTTCTGCGAGGCCGCGATCGAGTAGTCGCGACGGTCTCCCTGATTCACCATGAGTCAGTCCCTTCCCATCCTCAACGGGCGCCGAAACGCGCAGCGTCGAAGGACGACCCGGCTTCGAGGCTGGTGGTCTGATCGACCATGGACGTCTCGCCCTCCTGGAACGAGCGGTCCATGCCGGAGATACCGCCGAGCACGCCGTCGAGAGCCAGCTTGAGCTCGGACGAGATCGCGTCGGTGCGCGACTTGAACCGGTCGAATGCGGCGCGACCCGCGCCCTGGAACTGCCCCTCGAGCGGCTCGGCCGCCTCG
>VGAV01000122.1 GCA_016870695.1 Actinomycetota bacterium
TCGCACCCTCGGGCCCGGCGACGTCGGGTTAGGGTCGAACACATGTCCCCCGAGCTCGTCGCGTCGCGCAGCGCCGACCTCGAGTCCCGGATCGTCGCGGACTCGCGTGATCGCGTGGCGTGGATCCGCGCACGATCGCGCGGCATCACCGCCACGGACGTCGCCGCCCTCACGAGCGCGAACGCGATCTCCCGCGCCGCGGACGCGAAGCTGATGGGCTCGAGCTTCTCGGGTAACGCGTTCACCGCGCACGGTCGTCGACGCGAGCCGGAGATCGCCGCCTGGGTGGCGGCGACGCATGGCATCCGCCCCTCCTCCGCCCTGTATCACGCGGTCGTCGAGAAGCGGCACCTGGCGACGCCCGACGGCGTCGTCGTCGACGGCGAGGGCCGCATCGTGCTGGCCGAGATCAAGACGACGAACAAGGCGTGGCGGTCGATCCCGCGCACCTATATGCGGCAGATCTGGTGGCAGCAGCACGTCCTGGGCGCCGAGCGCACGCTCGTGGCATGGGAGCAGCACGACGGTTTCGTCCCCGTGGACGACGAGCCGCGCTGCCAGTGGATCGACCGCGACGAGCGGGAGATCGCCAAGCTCGTGTCGCTGGCCACGGCGCTCATCGACGAGCTCTACCACCGCACCATGCGGACGCGTCAGGCGCCGGTGCGGCCGGCCCCCACGGAGAGGTACCGCGCTCTCGCGCTGATCGACGACTGATCGTTGATATTTGTCAACCATTCGGCGTATAGTTGATTTTCGTCAACTAACGCGCCGATGTCGTCGCGGCCCCCTTTTCTCGTGGAGAGCTCCGCATGACCACTTCGTCCCCCGACACCGCCGCTCCGCGGCGCGTGCTCCCGGCCCTCATCGGGCTGCTGCTCGGCATGTTCGTGTCGATGCTGGCCTCGACCGTCGTCTCGACGTCGCTGCCGGTCATCGTCCACGACCTGCAGGGCGATCAGAACGCCTACACCTGGGTCATCACGGCGACCCTGCTGACCACGGCGATCTCCACCCCCATCTGGGGCAAGCTCGCCGACCTGTTCAACCGCAAGGTCCTCATCCAGCTCGCGATCGCGATCTTCGTCCTCGCGACGGCCGCCGCCGGCTTCTCGCAGAACACCGAGATGCTCATCGCGTTCCGCGCCGTGCAGGGCCTCGGCGCCGGCGGTCTCGCCGCGCTCAGCCAGGTGATCATGGCCGACATCATCAGCCCCCGCGAGCGCGGTCGCTACATGGGCCTGTTTGGCGCGGTCATGGCCGTCGCCACCGTCGGCGGACCGCTGCTCGGCGGCGTCATCACCGACGCGTTCGGCTGGCGCTGGAACTTCTTCGTCGCGATCCCGTTCGCCGTCGCCGCCCTGCTCATCCAGCAGCGCACCCTGCACCTCCCGGCGCGGGCGGCCCGCAAGGTCAAGATCGACTACCTCGGCATCGTCCTGCTCTCCACCGCGGTCTCGCTGCTGCTCATCTGGGTCACCAACGCCGGCGACTCCTTCGAGTGGGCCAGCGTCCCCACGCTGCTCATGGTCGGCGGCGCCGTCGTCGCGGCCCTGCTGTTCGTCCTCGTCGAGCTCCGCTCGTCCGAGCCGCTGGTCCCGCTGACGCTGTTCCGCGACGCTACCTTCACGCTGGCGACCATCGCCTCCATCGCGACGGGCCTGGCCATGTTCGGCACCTCGGTCTTCCTGAGCCAGTACATGCAGATGGCCCGCGGCGCGACGCCGACCGAGGCCGGCGTCATGACGATCCCGATGATCGCGGGCCTGCTGGTGGCATCCGTCGTCGTCGGCTCGCTCATCTCGCGCTTCGGTCACTGGAAGCCGTTCCTTGTGGTCGGCGGCATCCTGCTCATCGCCGGCTCCTTCCTGCTGTCGACGATCCACTACGACACGAACTTCGCCCTGGTCTCGATCTACATGGCCCTGCTCGGCGCCGGCGTCGGCATGACGATGCAGAACCTCGTCCTCATCGTCCAGAACACCGCCGACCCGTCCCAGATGGGCGCGGCCAGCTCCGGGGTCACGTTCTTCCGCAGCCTCGGCGGCACGATCGGCGTCTCGGTCATGGGCGCGGCCCTCGCGAGCATGGCGACGAGCCTGTTCACCGACCGCGCGGCGGACCTGCAGGCCGCGATCATGGGGCTCGGCGCCGAGGGGGCCTCGGTCGCCCAGGCCCTGCAGTCGGGGGCCATCCCGCAGGTGTCGACCCTGCCCGAGAGCGTCCGCGTGATCGTCGAGGACATCTACGCCCAGTCCATCGCGCACTCGTTCCTCATCGCCGTGCCGGTCGCGGTCGTCAGCCTGATCGCGATCCTCTTCCTCCCCAACCGCCCGCTGACCCGCATGACGACGAGCGAGCGCGTCGCCGCCAGCGAGGCCGACCTCGCGACGGTGTCCGTCCCCGAGGGCATGGCGAGCCTGTCCGCCACCGGGTCGGTCCGGACCGTGGATGCCACGGCCCCCGGCTCCGCGCGCCGAGGCGCCTCCGTGGGAGAGGATGACTGACATGGTCGCGTCCCCGTCGTCCCCGCCCGTCTCGTGCATCGCGAGCGGCGGGGGCGCCGTGGCGTCCGACGAGCGCCGGGAGGCGGTCCACGCCCTCGAGGGCTCGTTCTCGGAGCTCATGACGGTCTTCCGCCGGTATGTCTCCGAGGCGGCCGAGCGGGTGAGCCCCGGGATGCTCCCGGCGACGTTCAAGGCGCTGTCGGTCGTGAGCCGGTTCGGTCCGCTCACGCTGTCGGCCCTCGCCGAGCGGCTGACGGCCGACAAGGGCTTCCTCAGCCGCAGCATCAGCGAGCTCGAGGAGCTCGGACTCGTGACCCGCACCCCCGACCCGGCCGACCGCCGCTCCCGCGTCATCGCCGTGACCGACGAGGGGCACGCGCGGCTGGCCGAGGCGCGGGCACCGCACGAGAGCCGGCTCTTCGCCGCGATGGCGGACTGGTCGATCGACGACATCCGCCACCTGTCGACGCTCCTGCACGCCCTCGCCGTGGGCGAGACCCCCGCGCGGGACTGACCGACGCACGGGGGGAACGGGCCGTCGCGACACGGTGACCCCGGTGTAACACCGGCGAGACAATGTCGCGATTGACTGAGGGGGTCGAGGCGACGCCGCAGCGACGCGACCGCTTGTGAAGGAGCGCCGAATGAGATTCCGATCGACGCGTCCCGAGGCCGCCGAGGCGCCTCCGGCCCCGCCCGTGCCCGCGACGATGCAGGCGGCGGTGATCGACTCGACCGGGTCGGCCGAGGCGTTGCACCTGGCCGAGGTGCCGGTGCCGTCCCCCGTCCTCAGCGAGGTGCTCGTACGCGTCGTCGCCGCGGGCGTCAATCCGATCGACGCCAAGACGCGGGCCGGCGGCGGCCCCTCGGCGGCGATCGGCGCCTGGCCCGCCACCCTCGGCTACGACGTCAGCGGGGTCGTCGTGGGCGCACCGTACGAGTCGCACCCGTTCCCTCCGGGCACGGAGGTGATCGGGATGGCCACCACCCCACGGACTCCCGGCACGTACGCGGAGTACACCGTCGTCCCCTCCCTCTCGCTCGCCCGCAAGCCGTCGACCCTCTCCCACGTCGAGGCGGCCGGCATCCCCCTCGCCGCACTGACGGCCTGGGGCATCGTCGTCGAGACCGCCCTCGCCCACGAGGGGCAGCGGATCCTCGTCCACGCCGGCAGCGGCGGCGTCGGTCATTTCGCGGTGCAGTTCGCGGCCTACTTCGGGGCGCACGTCATCGCGACCGGCTCGGGGCGAAACCTCGACTGGCTGCGCGAGCTGGGCGCCGCGGAGGTCGTCGACTACACCGACGTGCGCTTCGAGGACGTCGTGGCCGACGTCGACGTCGTCATCGATCTCATCGGCAACGTCCACGACGACACGGGGACGCGCTCGCTGGAGGTCATCCGTCCCGGGGGTCTGCTCATCGAGGTGCCGACCGGCGCGTGGCCCGGATTCCGTGACGCGGCGTCGGCCCGTGGCATCCGGTCCACCTCCTACAAGGTCGTGCCGGACGGGAGCGCGCTCGCCACGATTGGTCGCCTGATCGACTCGGGGGCGGTGCGCGTGTTCATCGACCGGGTGTTCGACCTCGCCGACGCCTCCGCGGCCCACGCCGAGCTCGAGCGGGGGCACACGCGCGGCAAGATCGTGCTGCGCGTCAGCGACGACTGAGCCTCACCCCTCCGCGAGGACCCGTCGCCCCTCGGCGACGAGCTCGTCGGCGACCTCGTCGAGCAGCGGGGACGTGAGGTTCCACTGCTGCCAGTACAGCGGCACGTCGACGGGGTCGCCGCCGAGACGGACGAGCGCGCCGTCGTCCAGATGCGGCTCCGACTGGAAGACGGGCAGGAGGCCCCAGCCGAGGCCGAGGAGGACAGCGGCGGCGAAGTCCTGCGACGCCGGCACCCGGTGTCGCGGCGGGGCCTCGACCGCCACGCCGCGGGCGCGCAGCCACTGGGTCTGCAGGTCGTCCCGGCGGTCGAAGTCCACCAGCGGAGCCGCCGCCAGCGTCGCGGGCGTCACGCCGTCGGCGAACCACCTCCGGGCGAACGGGGCCGCCGCCACCGCCTCGTACCGCAGCACCCCCAACGGGCGGACGCGGCATCCGGCGACGGGCGTCTGCCGCGAGGTGACCGCGGCCATCACCGTCCCGGACTCGAGGAGCCCCGCGGTGAAGTCCTGGTCGTCGCGGTGCAGATCGAAGACGACGTCGCGGCGGGCGGCCACCCGGGCCAGCGGTGGGAGGAACCACGTCGCGAGGGAGTCGGCGTTGACGGCGAGAGGGAGGGATGCCGCTCCCCCGCCGGCGGCGCCCATGCCGACGAGGGCGTCGTGCTCCAGGAGCGCGAGCTGCCGGGCGAGGCGCACCACGGCGTCGCCGGCCTCGGTCGTCCGGACCGGCTTGGACCGCACGAGCAGCACCCGCCCCAGCTGATCCTCGAGCGCGCGGATCCGCTGGCTCACGGCCGAGGGTGTGATGTGGAGCCGCCGGGCGGCGGCATCCAGGGTCCCCTCGTCGACGACGGTGGCCAGGGAGCGCGCGAGGTCGAGCGGAACGTGCATGAAGCGATGCTAATGGTGCTGCAGAATCCTGAGCTGTCCTGCGGAGACCGGACGCCCTAACGTCGAGACGTGCTCCCCGTCCTGCTCGCCGGCTTCGGCCTCGGCCTCTCGCTCATCGTCGCCATCGGCGCCCAGAACCTCTTCGTCCTGCGCCAAGGGATCCGCCGCGAGCACCTGCTCGCCGTCGTCGCCGTGTGCGCGGTGTCGGACGCGGTCCTCATCCTCCTCGGCGTCTCGGGCGTGGGCCTCGTCCTGCAGGCGGTCCCCTGGCTCCTCGACGTCGTGCGGTGGGCGGGCGCGGCGTTCCTGACCGTCTACGGCGTGCTCGCGGCACGACGGGCGGTGCGCCCGAACGGGCAGACGCTGCGCGCGGTCCCCGAGACGGCGGCATCCGATGCCCGGACCACGGATGCCGGCGGCACTCTGGTCCGCACCCGCCCGACCCGCCTGGCCACGACCGTGCTGACGTGCCTGGCCCTGACCTGGCTCAATCCGCACGTCTACCTCGACACCGTGTTCCTGCTCGGGTCCGTCGCCACGACGCACGGCGACGGCCGGTGGGTGTTCGCGGCCGGAGCGTGCGCCGCGAGCCTGCTGTGGTTCACGGGCCTCGGCTTCGGCGCCCGCTTTCTCGGACGCTGGCTCGACACCCCGCGCGCCTGGCGGATCCTGGATGCCGCCATCGCGCTCGTCATGTTCGCGATCGCGCTGTCGCTGGTCCTTCCGCACTGAGCATCCGCCCGCCCGTCCGCCCCCGCGCGAGCCGCGCCTCCATCCCCGCCGGGCGTTCGGGGAGGATGGAGGCATGCGAACGGTGACGATCACGGTTGAGGGACGGGTGCAGGGCGTGGGGTTCCGCTACGCCCTGCAGGACGCGGCCACCGCCGCCGGCGCGACCGGGTGGGTGCGGAACCGACGGGATGGGAGCGTGGAGGCTCAGGTCACGGGCGCCGACGCGGCCGTGGAGGCCGTCATCGCGTGGGCGCACCGGGGACCGGCCTCCGCCCGCGTGGACCGCGTCACGGTCGCCGAGACGGAGGCCGACGCCTCCCCGACGGACTTCGAGATCCGCGCGACGGTCTGACCGGGCCTGCCGGGACGCCCGCCTCAGCCGGGCAGGCCCGCCCGCAGCTCGGCCATGACCTCGGCGACGGTCTCGCGGCGCGCGAGCCCCGCGGCCTGACCGGCCCACAGCGACAGCAGATCCCCGTCGCCCGCGGCCGTCGCCGCCGCGCGGAACACGCCGGTCAGCCAGTTCTGCGCCGGGAACGGCGCGATCATCCCGGAGGCCTCGATCTCCCGCAGGGCGCGATTCGGGATGCCGCGCGCCAGACGCCCGCTCATCGCCCGCGTCAGCACGGTGTCGGTGTCGGCCGCCGCGGTGAGCGCCGCACGATGGGCGTCGGACGCCGCGGACTCGCGAGTGCGGAGGAACGCGGTGCCCACCTGCACCCCGTCGGCTCCGAGGGCCAGGGCCGCGGCGACGCCGCGGCGGTCCGCGACGCCGCCCGCTGCGATCACCGGCGCCGACACGGCGTCGACGACCTGCGGCACGAGAGCGAACGTGCCCACGAGCGAGCGCTCCGGCTCGCGCAGGAACGACACCCGGTGACCCCCGGCCTCCGCCCCGGTCGCCACGATCGCGTCCACGCCCGCCTCGTCGAGCGCGACGGCCTCGGCCACCGAGGTGGCGGTGCCGACGACGCGGATGCCGCGATCCCGGGCGCGCGAGAGGGTGGCGGCATCCGGGATCCCGAAGACGACGCTGAGGACGTCCGGACGCGCCTCGAGGACGGCGTCCAGCTGCGCCTCGACGTCCGGCATGAATGCCGACGGCGGGACAGGAACCTCCGCGCCGGCGTCGGCGAACAGCCCCGCGTGGGCGTCGAGGTGGGGACG
>VGAV01000123.1 GCA_016870695.1 Actinomycetota bacterium
GCCCGAGGGCCAGGATCACCTCCACCGGCCCCGGCACGTCCTGCTGCAGGACCGTCTCCACGGCACGACGCAGATAGCGCTCCTCGTTCAGCACGGGCATGACGAAGCTGACGCCCGCGTCGTCGGGGGGAACGGGCGCGTCGCGCCGGGCGGTGACGCCTCCGGGGGTGGCGAGGTGCATCCCCCGATCCTTTCACGTCGCACCCGCCGGTACCCTGGAGGGATGCCTCTCGCCCGTGACGCCCGGCTCGCCGTCGGCCTTCTGCGCAAGGCCCTGAACGCCCGCCGGGCCCGCCGGGCGCTGCGTCAGCGCCTCGCACAGCGGGACGAGCTCCCGGTCGGACGCTTCCGCATCGCGGTCTATTTCGCCGACAACGCGGTGAACATGTACCAGATGCGCCAGTGGTACGCGCCGCTGCGCGCGCTCGCGCGGGAGTGGCCGGTCCTCGTCGTCAGCCGTGGCGCCGGGGGCGCGAACGCCCTGCTCGAGGACGGGGCCCTGCCCGTGGCCTACGCGCCGACCGTGCGCGACGTCGAGCAGGTCCTCGCCGAGCAGGACGTCCGCATCGTGTTCTACGTCAACCAGAACACCCGCAACTTCCAGATGTTCCGCTACGGGCACCGCTGGCACGTGTTCATCAACCACGGCGAGTCCGACAAGATGTACATGACGACCAACCAGTTCAAGGCCTACGACTACGCCTTCGTCGCGGGGGACGCCGCGCGCGAGAGGCTGTCGCGGGTGCTGTGGGACTACGACCTCGACCGGCGCACCTTCGCCATCGGGCGGCCGCAGGCCGACCACTACTCGGGCGACCTGCCCTATCAGCCGGACGAGCGGACCGTCGTCCTGTACGCCCCGACCTGGGAGGGCGACCGCCCCTCGGCCCACTACGGGTCGATCGCGTCGCACGGCGAGGCGCTCGTCGGCGCGCTGCTCGCCACCGGCCGGCACCGCGTCATCTACCGGCCGCATCCGCGCTCCGGTGTCGTCGACAGCGCCTACGGCGCGGCGAACACGCGGATCGTCGCGGCCCTCGCCGCCGCCAACGCTGCGGACCCGACCGCGAAGCACGTGCACGACACCGGCCCGGACCTCGGCTGGCAGCTCGCGGCCGCCGACCTGGCCGTCGTCGACATCTCCGCGATGGTCTACGACCGGCTCGCCGCCGACAAGCCGCTGCTCGTCACCCGACCCGTCGACGCGGAGGCCCTCGTCGACACGTCGGGCTATCTGTCGGCCTGCGAATGGCTGGATGCCACCGAGGCGGCATCCATCGTCCGTCACGCCGACCGCGTGCTCGGTGACCCCGAGTCCGTCGCCCGGCTGCAGCACTGGGTGCGGCACTACTTCGGCGACACGACCCCAGGTGCCGCGACCGCGCGGTTCCACGCCGCCGTCGCAGAGCTCATGCACCGCTGGGACGCGTGGCACGACCGCCCCGCGGCCGCCGGCGACGTCGAGGTCGAGACCGTCGACTGACCCCGACGCACGACGGGTCGAACCGGGTCAGGCCTCCAGCGGGGCGAGCCGGCCGATCGCCGCGAGCGGGATGCCGATCCAGTCCGGACGGTTGCGGGCCTCGTAGATGGCCTCGTACACGGCCTTGTCGAGCTCGAACGCGGCGAGCAGCTCCGGCGCGGACGCCCGCTCCGGGCCGATCGCGTCGCTGTACCCGTCGAGGAACGCCTGCTGCGCGGCGATGACCCAGGTCCGCACGGCGTCCGCGTCGGCGCTCTCGACCGCGCCGGAGACGTAGTCGAACGATCGCAGCATGCCGGCCACGTCGCGGACGGCGACGTCGGGGAGGAGGCGTTCGGCGATCGGCCGCAGCGGCTCGCCCTCGAAGTCGAGGAGGACCCACCCGTTCTCGGCGGTGTCGAGCACCTGTCCGAGATGGAGGTCGCCGTGCACGCGCTGGAGCGGCGGCCACGCGGCATCTGCCCCCGCCGCGTACACCTCGCGGATCCGGTCGGCGTGCGGGGCGAGGGCGGGCACCTCGGCCAGCGCGATCGCGAGGCGGCGGTTCCACGCCCCCGCCACCGCGACGCGGTCCTCCTCGCCGGGCTCCCGGGTGGGGAAGCTCTCCGCGAGCGCGAGGTGCATGCGGCCGACGGCCTGGCCCAGCAGGCGGGCGCGCTCGGCGAAGTCCTCGCCGTCCTCGGCCGCGCGCAGCGCGACGCGCCAGGCGTCCTCGACGCCCTCGAAGAACTCCTGCGCGAAGGCCAGCGATCCCGAGACGTGCTCGCCCGAGGGCGTCGTCCAGGTCCCGTGGACCTCGCCGACGGATGCCGGGACGAACCGGGCCCCGCCGGCCGCCAGCGCGGACTGGAGCTCGACGTCGGGGTTCACCCCCGGGTTCACCTGTCGGAACAGCTTGCAGATCACCGGCTCGCCGCCCTCGGCAGGACGGTAGATGATCGACGTGTTCGACTGCTCGCCGCTGAGGACCCGCGCGCTCGCCGCGGGGGCGGACAACCGCGCCGGGTCCAGTGCCGTGGCGGTCAGTGTCGCATCCCCGGACCCGGCCGAGCCGCCCGCGGTGACCCAGCGGTACAGCAGGTCGGTGAAGGCCTCGTCGACGGTGGCATCCATCCACACCCGCCCGTCGGTGGCCGGGCCGATGACGGACGGCGACGGCGCGGCATCCGGCGTTCGTTCGACCACCGGCACCTGGTAGAGCACCGGGGGAGCGGTCGTGGCGTCCTGGACGAGCAGCAGGTGCGTGCCCGGGGCGTCGAGCTCCCACGAGGCGAGCAGGGTCAGGCGCGGCTGACGCCCCTTGCTGCCGTACCAGCGCTGCTGCGGCATCCAGACGGTCAGGAGGTCGAGGAGATCACCCATGCCGCGAACCTACCGGGCGCACCTCGATCGTCCTCCAGCCCTTGCGTCGCGGCCTGGACGATGGAAGGGACGTGGATGCCGCCCCTCCGACCGTCGCCTCAGAAGCGGTCGCGGGAGTCGGGGACGGCCGTCGTGTCGGCGGGGCTCTCGCCGACGAGAGGCGGCGAGGTCTCCTCCGCGGCCGGGGCATCGGATGCTCGGATGTCGGATGCCGTCGCCCCCGGGGCCGGCGCGTCGGGCACGTCGCGATGGAGTGTCTCGGGATCGGGCGCGTCCCAGTTCGCGGCGGCGGCACGGGCGGTGCCCGTGGTCGTCTCGGCGGTGGCCGGGTCATCGTCGCCGGTGGCATCCGGCTCCCCGTCCTCGTCGCGCCGACGCCGCGGCAGCATCGCCTTCGCGGCCGACCCGGTGCGGCGCCCGACCCCGCCGATCGCGCCGGCGATGGCACCGCCCACACGGGCCACACCGTGGACGGCGGCGTGCTCGAGGCGCTCCGAGCCGGGCCGCGGCTCGATGTCGGCCGGCAGCGTCGACGGGGGAGCGCCGAACGCCTTGCGCGAGGTGGTGAGGACGCGACGGCCGAGGATGTGGTTGCCCGTGCCGCCGACGACGGCGCCGACACCGAAGGGGAGCGCCTTGCCGAGCCAGGATGCGCCGCCGCGCGCGACGAACTGACGCGTGAAGCTCGTCTTGAGACGGTCCACGAGCGGTCCGACCGCGGCGCGGGGGAGCGTCTTCGTGATCATCTCGCCCCAATAGGACTGACGCCCCGGACCCCGCCCGGCCGCCTGCGCGGCGAGCTGCGAGACGAGGTCGACGCCCTCCTTGCCGAGCATGAGCGTGAGGACGAGTGCCCGGGCCCGCTCCGGGTCCTCCACGGCGACGCCGTGCACCTCGGCGACGGACTGCGCGTACAGCGCCGTCGCCTCGAGGAACCCGAGCGTCTCCACGCCGCTGAGGGCGAGCGTGACGCCCGTCCCGATCCCGGGGACCACCGCCGTCGCGCCGACCGCGGCGCCTCCGGTGGTGACGGCGGCGAGGTAGCGGCGCTCCAGGATGCGCAGAATCTCCTCGGGAGAGGTATCGGGATGCCGCAGGCGCACACTGCGGAGGTGTGCGAGCACCGCCGGCCGCTGGATCGCCATCACCCGATCGAGTGCCCGGATCGTCCGGGGATGCTCGTCCGACCCGGCCGGCGGCATCCCGCCCTTCCAGGGGGAGTCGTCGGGCAGGGAATGGATGCGGTGCACCTTCTCAGCCATGCGGCTATCCTGCCCCGTCCGCCTGTCCGCGTTCCGTCCTTGACAGACCGGGCCGCCCGCGTCGCGGAGGTCAGACGTAGAGGTTGGCCCGCTCGAGGTCCTCGGCGAAGTCCACCTCGACCGCGTAGAGGTCGGAGATGTCGAGCGGCTCGACGCGCATGCCGTTCTCGATGATGGCGAGCTCGATGCCGCGCTCGAAGTAGTCCTGGTCGCCGACGCGCTGGAGCTGGCGCTGCAGGGCCTTCTTGTCGGCGGAGGAGACGTAGTTGATGCCGACGGCCTCGCCGATCCCGCCGACGACGACCTTCGACAGCTCGTCGATGAAGCCCTCCGCGTCGACGGTGTACTTGACCTCTTCGTCGCTGACCTTGGCGGTGTTCACCGTCACGAAGGAGCGATCGGCCTCGACCAGCTCGGCGGCGCGACCCAGCACGCGAGGGTCGAACACGACGTCGCCGTTCATCCACAGCACACCCGCGCGACCCGTCTTGGCGAGGGCGCGCAGGAGCGACTTGGAGGTGTTGGTCTGGTCGTAGCGGTCGTTGTAAACGTAGTCGACGTGCGGGAAGGCGTCCACGATGGTCTCGGCGCGGTAGCCGACCACCGTGGTGATGCGCGCGTCCGAGCCGAAGGCGGCACGAATGTTGTCGTGCTGCTGCTGCATGATGCTGCGGCCGTCGCTGAGCTCGGTGAGGGGCTTGGGCAGGCTGCGTCCGAGACGCGAGCCCATGCCGGCTGCGAGGATGACGATCTGAACGGTCAAGGCTGCTCCTGGGGGGATGGGTGGTCACTTCCGGTTCACCGGAACGTCACGCCTTTGTGCGGGATCGATGCTAGCGAAATGCTCTGAAAAGGTGCAGGATATGCGCCACCCGTTGTGCTTTCGTGACCCGTCGGGATAGCGATACCCAGGGTCCCCCGGGCGTGTTCGTCGGAGGCGGTTGGTAGTTTGGAGCGATGACAGCGTCGCTGCCGCAGCCCTCGGAAGATTCCTCCCCCCGCACGGAGGACGCTGTCGCGAGCGCCCGCGTCGACGCCCCCGCCGCGTCGCCGGCCCCGAAGCCGCGCGCCCCGCGCAAGACGGCCCCGCGGGCCCCCGCGTCCCCGCGTCCGGTCCGGCCCGCGAAGACGGGGTCGACGACGGATGCCACTCCGTCCGCGTCCGTCGGGACGGACAGTTCCGGCGACTCGTCGGAGGCCGCTGCGCCTTCTGCCGAGGCCGGTGCTCGCGCCGTTTCCGAGACCGGTGCTCGAGCCGTCTCCGAGACCGGTGCCGCGCCGAAGAAGACCCCCGCTCGGCGCCCCGCGAGCTCCGCGTCCGCGACGTCCGCGAAGCGGACCCCGGCCCCGCGCACGTCGGCGAAGAGCACGTCGGCGCGTCCGGCGGCGAAGAAGGCGGCCGCCGGCGCCGGCTCGACGAGCGCAGCGGAGACGGACACGACAGCAACGGCCGAGGCCGGCTCCGCGCCGACCACGCTGGGCGAGGGCGGCGCCGAGACCACCGCTCCCGCCGCCCCGCGTCGTCCCGCCGCGCCGCGCGCAGCCGCGACGAAGAAGACCACGAGCGCCCGCACGACCGCCGCGAAGAAGCCGGCGGCACCGCGGGCCCGTCCCGCCTCGGCCTCCGCGAAGATGGAGGGGTCCGCACCGCCGGCCCCGCCGAAGAAGCCTCGCGCGCCGCGCGCCACCACGGCCCGGTCCGCGGGCACGACGTCGTCCGGCTCCTCAGGTGCCGCCGAGCTCGTGACCGACCCGCAGGAAGCCACCGTCGTGACCCCCGGGCCTCCGCCCGCGCTGCCCGTCGATCTCGTCATCCCGCCCCGTCCGCCCCTGCCGGCGGTCGACCTCGCGGGGTCGGAGTCCGCCGACGGCGCTCGTTTGGATGAGCCGGCCGAGCCGATCGATGCAGCGGCCGTCGCGCCGGCCGTGGGGGAGCCCGCCGAAGACACGCTCGCTGCGCCGGTCGAGGACACGGCTGCCGCGCCCCTCGAGGACACCGCCGTCGAGCCCACGGCCGCGCCGGTCGAGGACACCGCCGTCGAGCCCACGGCTGCGCCGGCCGGAGACGCTGCCGTCGCGCCGGTCGAGGACACGATCGTCCAGCCGACCGAAGACAGGCCCGTGATGGAATCGGCGCACGAGGACACCGTCGCGCCGACTGTGCCCGAAACGAGCGAGGACGCCGCTGTGGCGCCCGCGGACACGGCGCTCCAGGACGCGGCGCCCGCCGACCCCACGTCCGCGGATGCGGCAGTGAAGGAGCCGGCAGTCGCCGAGGGCGCCGACCCGGAAGACACGGCGCCCGCCGACCCCACGCCCGCGGATGCGGCAATGAAGGAGCCGGTAGTCGCCGAGGACGCCGACCCGGAGGACGCGTCGCCCGCCGACCCGACGCCCGCGGACGTCGCGGTGGAGGAGCCCCCGGTCATGGTCGAGACCGCGCCCGAGGATGAGCCGGAGCCGTCCCCCGACGAAGCCGAGGCCGCCGACCGCCTCGAGACGGCGACCCTCGCGCCAGGCGGGGTCGGGACGCCGAGCCCGGTGGCATCCATCGACACCCTCGAGACGACGGAGGACCCCACCCCTCCGGACGTCGGACCCGATGACGACTCCGGCGTCGAGGTCGCCGTCAGCGAGCCGGACGGCGTCACGGCCGTCCTTGCGGAGCCGCTCGCCGAGACGGACACGCCGGCGCTGACCCTGCGCGGCGTCTCGAAGTCGTTCGGCGACCTGCGGGCCGTCGACGCCATCGACCTCACGGTTCCGGCGGGCTCCTTCTACGGCCTC
>VGAV01000124.1 GCA_016870695.1 Actinomycetota bacterium
GCTGCCGCGGCCGCGGCCGGCGTCACGGTGGACGTCCGCCCCGTCTGGCGCCCCTATCCCGCCGATCGACACGGTGCACGCGTGATCGGCCGCCTCCTCTTCCATGCCCTCGATCTGGTCGGCGCGGTTGCCACGCCGGCTGCCTACCGGCATGTGCAACGGTCGTCGGACGTCGTCCACGTCCACCGCTTCCAGGGCATCGGCGCCCGTGTGCTCCGGTCCAGGCACAGCGCGGTCGTTCACACCACCCACGACTACGGGCTCGTCGACACCCGATCGACGACCGTGCGGGACGGGCGTTGGCCGGACCGGCTCGAATGGGTGCAACGCCGACGGGCGGCCCTGCTCTGGCGGTGCGCTCGGCGCGCAGACGTCATCGTCTTCCCCAGCGAGCGCACGCGCGCTCGTCATCTCGAGCTGGGCTTCCCCGTCGACGAGACCCTCCTGCACGTCGTGCCCCATGGGTGGCCCCGCCCGGCCGGCCGCGACCGCACGCGGCGTCGCTCCCGCCCCCGCTTCGTCTTCCTCGGAAAGCTCGAAGGCGTGAAAGGCATCCACCTGCTTCTCCGGGCCTGGGAGCTCGCGGCCATCGACGGAGAGCTCGTCATCGCGGGCGACGGGCCCGAACGCGGACGGGTCGAAGCGGCGGCGGGGCGGACCGTGACCTACGCGGGATGGGTGGACGGCCACGACAAGACGGCCCTCATCGCCTCTGCCACGGCGCTCGTCTTCCCCTCGCTGTGGCCCGAGACCTTCGGGCTGGTCATCGCTGAGAGCATGCTCCTGGGGCGTCCGGTGGTGGCGACGCACGCCGCCGCCGGCTCCCTGGTGAGAGACGGCGAGAACGGGGTGGTCAGCGCGGACACGACACCCGCGGCGTTCGCCGCAGCGCTGCAGAGGATCGCGGAAGACTCCGCCCTGCGCCGGACGTTGGCGCGCGGTGCCGCCGCGACGGCCCGCGAGCTCGATTTCGCCCTGCACGTCTCACGCATCGATGAGGAGTACCGGGTGGCCCGCGAGACGTTCGCGGCGGCTGGTCCGGTCGGCAGCCGTTGACCCGCGGGCACCCGGAACGCCCCGTGCACCGGCTCGGCGCTACCGCTTGCCGTGCTCAGCGCCCGGGCTGCTGAGCACTCGGACCGGCCCGGTCGACGCCGATGCCGGCGCGGGGCGCAGCAGCTCCTGCAAACCGACCTCGATACCCGAGCTGTCGGTGTCGATGCGCGGACCCTCCTCGAACGTCCGTCGACGAGCCGCACGCGACGGCGTCGCCGTCGGCGCGCCCGACTCGGTGCGCGCGGCCGGCTTCCTCGCCCGGCGCTTCCGCGCCTGCACGAGTCGCTGCCACCGCGTCTGCGCATCGTGATCGTGGCCGTAGTACCGCGTGTACTTGCCGTAATACCCCGCGTCGACGCCGCGACGCGGGACGCGGTTCAAGACCACGCCGAGGAGGTGCCCCTTGGTCTTCGCGATGTTCTCCACCGCGCGCTTGAGCATGTCGTCGGTGGTGCGGCCGGCCGTCACGACGAGGAGCACCCCGTCGGCCCAGCTGGCGATGATGGCGGCATCAGCGACGGCGAGCGTCGGAGGGGAGTCGATGATGACGATCATCTCCTCGCTGATCCGCCGGACCAGGGTGCGCATGCGCTGGGACCCGACCATCTCGCTCGGGTTGGGAGGTGTGCGCCCCGCGGCGACCACGAAGAAGTTCCCCTCGTCATCGACCTTGTGGGCGACGTCCTCGATCTGCGTCCGTCCCGCGAGGACCTCCGACAGGCCGACGTCGTCGGAGAAGCCGAAGATCCCCCCGACGACGGGTCGGCGCAGGTCGGCGTCGATGAGCATGACGGCCTGTCCGGTCGCCGCGATGCTGACCGCGAGATTGGCGGCCGTGGTCGACTTGCCGTCGCCGGGGAGCGGGCTGGTGACGACGATCACCCGGGCGGGATTGTCCACGTCGACGTACTGGAGGTTGGTGCGCAGCTCCCGCATGGCCTCCTTGTGGGCGAACGACCCGCGCCCGTCGCGGACGTCGTCGAACGAGAACACGGCGCGCTCCCCCACGAGCTCCTTGTCGAGTGGGAGCATCCCGATGACGGAGGCGCCGCAGCTCTCGGTGACGTCGCGGCTCGAGCGCAGCCGACGGTCGAAGGTCCGACGGATCAGTGCGAAGAGGACGCCGCTCAGCAGACCGGCCATCAGGCCTGCGGCGACGGCGATGCGCACGTTCGGCGACGACGGGCTCTGCGGAAGCTGCGCCGAGTCGCCCGCGATGAGTTGCACGGCGCTCTCGCCCTTGTCATCGGCCTCGAGCCGGTTGATCTCCTCCGTCATGGCCCGGAGCCACGCCTGCGCGAGGTCGCGCGCAGCCTCCGGCGTCGGGCCGGACGCCTCCGCCCGCAGCGTCGCCGTCTGCGCCGGGTTCGTCACCTTGACGCGTCGGCTGAGCTCGTCGACCGAGTCGGTCAGCCCGAGCTGCGCCTTCGCGGACTCGGCGACCGACCGCCAGCGCCCGATGTCGATGTAGGAGAGCACCTTGGACTTCGCGAGCTGGTCTCCGGCGAGCGCGGCTCCGGTGGACGCCTCCGACTGCACCGCCGAGACGTACCCGGTGGCATCCGCCGTATAGACGCGGGGCTGCACCGCGCTCCACCCCCAACCGGCGGCGGCGCCCAGCACGGCCAGGAAGAGGATCGTCACCCAATACGCGCGCAGGATGCGCACCATCTTCAGCAGGTCCACCCGTTGTTCCACCCTTCTGCGGCCTCGCAGAGCGCGACGGCCGTCTGCACAGTACGCAGAGCCTTCGCCGAACCACCCGCCGGGCGGCGAGCGCGACCACCGGGCGATCACGGGGGCCTGAGCCTCTTTGCCTATCACCGCGCGGAGCAGGAACTCCGGCCGCTCCGCGGGACGCCACGCGGGGGCGGGCCGAGCTTCGTTCTCCGCCTCACCCGCCCCCACTCAGAACCTCACCCGTTGCCGCTCGCGGGCGTCGGCGGCATCCCTCCGCCTGCCACCCGCATGCATCTGCATAGGGTGCTCGCCATGCAGATCGCCCACATCGCCGCCCTCGGCCGCCGCCTCGCGCTGCACTTCCCCGACGGCGCCGACTCGTCGCTCGAGTCCGCCGTCCGCCGGGCGTGGACGGGGGCGATGCTCCCGGACACCGTCTCGACCGCCGACGCGGACGTCCACGTGCCCCCGCCCGGCGCCCACGCCGAGCAGGCGCTCTCGGACCTGACCGCCGCGGTCACCCGCCGGGCCATCGACCGGCGCCGTGGCGAGATCTGGATGACGCACGCCGGCGGCGTCGCCGATCCCGACGGCCGGGTGTGCATGCTCGTCGGCCCGTCGGGCGCGGGCAAGACCACCGCGACGCGCCGCCTCTCCCGACGCTTCGGGTACGTGTCGGACGAGACGGTCGCCGTCGAGCCGGGCGGACGGGTGCTGCCCTATCGCAAGCCGCTGTCGCTCGTGGTCGACGGGGAAAGCTGGAAGCGGCAGGTCGCCCCCGAGGAGTTGGGACTGCGCGCCCTGCCGGACACCCCGCTGCGGCTGAGCGCGGTCATCGTCCTCGACCGCTCGCGGCACGCCCCCGCGACACCGCGGGCCGTCCCGCTCGACACCCTCGACGCGCTGATCGCCGTCGCCGAGCATTCGAGCGGTCTGAGCAGCATGCACCGCCCCCTGGCGACGATCGCCGCGTGCCTGGCGGCCGCTCCCCCGTATCGACTCGAGTACCGGAACGACGCGGACCTGACCGGGATCGTCGAGGACCTGCTGTCCACACCGAGCCCGCGCCGCGCGGGCGTCCGGCACGAGCCGCCGACGGACGAGGTCGCCCGCGCCGCCGACCTCCCCGGCCCCCCGCCCGGGCTGTACCGCCGCGCGCCCTTCGTCGACGCGGTGTCCGACGACACACGCCTCGCCGTCCTCCGCCACGTCGGCCACGGCGAAGGCGAGCTGACGGTGATCAGCGGCATCGCCCCGGAGATCTGGCGGCAGTGCGCGACCGACTCCGACCTCCGCACCATCGGCGAGCGGATTGCCTCGGTGCACGGTTCTCCCCCTCCGGGTGAACCCGCGGATGAGCTTCTGCAGGTGGGCCTGGACGACCTGGTCCGGTCCGGCGTGCTGCTCCGCGGCTGACCCCGCGCACGGGTGAAAACGGGGAGGGATGCCACTCCCTCCGGCTCTCACCAGGGTGACCCGGAATCTCGCCTTCTCGGCAGCCGAAGGGTGAGAAACAGGGTGATATCACTCTCGCGAAGATGAGAAGCGGGAGCCGACAGCCGAAATATCGGACTCGATACAACCCGACTGTTTCACCCGCTCGGGACGACGTCGCTCCGCAGCCGCACGGGGCGACCGAGACCCGGCTCACCCGTCAGGAGTCCCATGCTCATCGATTTCGACGCGCATCTCGTCAGCCCTCGTGGATCCCGTCGCCTCAGCCGCTTCTGGGCCCCGCGCACCGACACGGTCGCGCAGATGCGAGAGGCCCTGGCCCACGACATCGTCCTGCTGCGCGGTCCCGCGGGCGTCGGCAAGACCTCGCTCCTGCAGCAGTTCGCCTTCGAGCTCGGAGAGGACCCGACGGTCGGCGTCCAGTTCGTCAACGGCCCGGCCACCACCGCGCAGTCACTGGCCCGCGTGGCGGAGGGGTTCCGCGGCGGGCCGGCCGAGCACGTCCTCATCGTCGACTCGCACCGCGACGACGGCCCGGGGATCACGTCGGACGACCTGCTCGGACTCCTCCGCGACGACCCGTCGCTCCGCATCGTCGTCGCGACCCGTCACGTCACAGGCCTCGAGAGCCCGCTCATCGCGCTCGAGTTCGACTCGTTCGTCCTGCCCGCGGCGAGCATGCTGATGACGCGCGAGGAGATGACCTCGGTCCTACGACGCAATGGCATCCATTTCAGCGATGACGCCGTCGAGACCCTCTACGAGCGCACGCACGGATGGCCCGCCCTGGTTCAGCTCGCCGGCGCGCACCTGCGCCTGGAGGACCTGTCGATGCGCACGCAGGAGGAGGCCGAGGCGATCGCCGACTACGCGGCGTACGCGTTCACGTCCGACATGGAGCGCCGCCTCCCGGGGTGGGCGGCCAAGGACCTGACCATGCTCGCGATCCCGCCGTACGTCACGCCGGACGTGGCCGAGGCGGTCGGCATCGACGCGAACACCGGCTCGCTCGTCGACCTCATGGACGCGCTGCGCGAGGAAGGCTTCGTCTGGCCGAGTGCGACGCGGCTGGTGCTCGCCGAGCCGGTGCGCGACCGGTGGCTGCGGCAGGTCCTCCGCGATCGGCCGGAAGCGGTCGAGGACGCACGGCTGGCGCTGTCGGCCTACCTCGTCTCGGCGGGCGAGCCGTTGCTGGCCGCGCGACTGGCCCAGGAGTCGAGGAACTGGCCGGGGCTCGCGTCCATCCTGCGCTCGGCCGGGCCGCAGATCTGGCTGCGCGACGCCGACGCGTTCGCCGAGCTGGTGAGCGCGCTCCGCCTCTTCGGCGGGACCGCGCCCGACGTCGCCGAGGTCCTGCTGACCCTCGACCCGGAGGCCGCGCAGTCGCAGGACGCGCCGAGCCTCGCGGTGGCGGCGCTGGCGAAGCTGCCCGACACGAAGACCGCCGCGCAGACCGACCCCGCGGCGCTCGTGTCGCGCATTCACCTTCTGCGAGCGTCGGGGCGCTTCGCCTTGGCCGCCGAGGCCGTGACCCTCCTGGTGGACGGCCTGCGCCGCCGCATCTCGCCCGACGGGGTGTTCCTCGCCGAGGCCTGGTACCAGGTGGCGATGACGCACCTCGCGACGGGCAAGCTGCGCGACGCGAGCATGGCCCTCGGGCTGTCGCTGCGTTCCGCGGAAGGTCCGGTCCGGCTGCGTACGCGCGGCGCCGCCGCGATCATCTCCCTCCTCGAGGGAGACGTGAACACCGCCGAGGCCTTCGTCGCCGGCCCCGACGGCGACCAGTGGCGGGAATCCCCGTGGGGCGAGCCGACGCGCTTCGCCGCGGCGTGGCTGCAGCTCGAGAAGGGCGAGCCGGATGCCGCCCTCGAAGCGCTCGCGCGCGTGCCCATCTCGTTCACGGCTCGCGAGTTCTGGCCCATGGCCGCCGCTCTCAACGCGATCGCGCTGCTGCAGGCGGGTGTCTCGGCGGACGCTCTGGGCGCGCTGCGCCTGTGGTCCAAGCGGACGCGGATCACGCCGCCGTCCCACTACCACTCGACCCTGGTGCTGGTGGCCCGGGCGAAGGTCATGATCGCGCTCCGTCAGGCCCGCAAGGCGATCGCCCTGTTCGAGGGGCCCTTCGGCCTGTCGCCGATCACCGCCCCCACGATCGCCCTGTCGCTGCTGTACGCGGGCCGCGCCCACGACGCCTACGTCATGGCGATCAAGTGGGGGATGCAGACCGACGCGACGCCGCGCGCGAGCCTCGAATGCCTCGTCGTCAGCCTCATCGCCGACGTGCGGCTGAACGGCCCCGGCTCTCCTCGCCAGTCCAGCCGACGTGCGGAGGCGCTGAGCTCCCGCAACGCCCTCTGGAGCCCGTGGAGCGTGGTCGGACCGGAGGACCGCACGCCGCTGTTCTCGATGCTGTCCGAGCCCGCCCAGCGCGAGGTCGCCCGGCGCCGATCGGTGTTCGAGTCCGCGGTGAGCGTGCCGCACCTCACCCGCCGGGAGCAGGTGGTCCTGAACCAGCTCACGCCGAACGCCACGATCTCGGACATCGCCCAGGTGCTCGTCGTGTCACCGAACACCGTCAAGACGCAGCTGCAGAGCCTGTACCGCAAGCTGCGTGTGACCGACCGGTCGAGTGCGATCCGCGCGGCTCACGCCTGGGGGCTCATCGACGCCGACCGGGACTTCTGACCCGCGTCGCGACGC